>JBEEIN010000161.1:0-2759 GCA_041169825.1 Pseudomonadota bacterium | reverse complement strand
CCAGTAAAGCGCGCCGCCATCGAGCAGCGCCATATCCTCACCGGCGAACGAAAAGGGAACCATGGCTTTTCCTTGCCGGAAGGCCGTTCGCTTGGCAAGGGCGGGTCATGACCGATTGGACCCCATACACCGCGCGCGCCAAGACCTGGTTCGAAAGCCTGCGCGACCGGATCTGCGCCGAATTCGAAGCGATCGAAGCCGAGGCCGGCAGCGCCGCCCGGTTCGATTACCAGACCTGGCAGCGCGAAGAGGAAGGCAATCCCAATCCCGGCGGCGGCACCCGCGGGGTGATGAAGGGCAAGGTGTTCGAAAAGGTCGGCGTCAATGTCTCGACCGTCCATGGTACCTTCGCACCGCAATTCGCCGGCTCGATCAACAGCGCAAGCGAGGACAATCCCGGCTTCACCGCCACCGGCATCAGCCTCGTTGCGCACATGGCCAATCCGCATGTGCCGGCAGTCCACATGAACACCCGCTTCCTGACCACGACCAAGGCCTGGTTCGGCGGTGGCGGCGATCTTAATCCGCCGATCCCCTATGCCGAGGATACTGCAGATTTTCACGCCGCCTTCCAGGCCGCCTGCGATGCCCACGATCCAGCCTATTACCCGAAGTTCAAGGCCTGGGCCGACGAGTACTTTTTCATCCCCCACCGCAATGTCCACCGCGGCGTGGGCGGGATTTTCTACGATCATCTGGAATGCGCCGACGATGCCGGTTTTGAGGCCAATTTTGCCTTTACCCGCGACGTTGGCGAGGCATTTCTGGCGGTCTTCCCCCAGCTGGTCCGCCGCCGCATGGGCATGGCCTTTAGCGATGCCGACAAGCGCCAGCAGCTGGAATGGCGTGGCCGCTATGCCGAATTCAACCTGGTCTATGACCGCGGCACGCTGTTCGGTCTCAAGACCGGCGGCAATATCGATGCCATCCTGATGAGCCTGCCCCCGGAAGCGACCTGGTCGTGATCGGCGGCAAAAGCGCTTGCGGGTTTGGGCGCTGATCGCCCACATAGGTAGCAATGCTGCGCCAGTATGAACTTGTCGAGCGGGTGCTCGCCTATGACCCGGACGCCGATGAGGCGATGCTGAACCGGGCCTATGTCTATACCGTCCAGAAGCACGGCACCCAAAAGCGCGCCAGCGGCGATCCCTATTTCAGCCACCCGGTTGAGGTCGCCGGCCTGATGACCGAGCTCAAGCTCGATCAGGACACGATCATCACCGCGCTGCTCCACGATACGGTCGAGGACACCCTGGCGACGACCGACGAGATCGAGCGGTTGTTCGGGCCCGATGTCGCACGGCTGGTTGACGGGGTGACCAAGCTCTCCAAGATCGAGGCGATGAGCGAGAACGAGCGCGCGGCCGAAAACCTGCGCAAGTTCCTGCTGGCGATGAGCGAGGATATCCGCGTCCTGCTGGTCAAGCTGGCCGACCGGCTCCACAACATGCGCACCCTGCATTTCATCAAGAGTGAGGAAAAGCGCCGCCGGATCGCCCGCGAGACGATGGAAATCTATGCCCCGCTGGCCGAGCGGGTGGGCATGTACGAATATATGCGCGAGATGCAGTTGCTCGCTTTCGAGCAGCTGGAGCCTGAGGGCTATGCGACAATCACCGGGCGGCTCGCTCAGATCCGCGAGACCGATGGGGGGCAGGTGGATGCCATCGCCCTGGCGATCAAGCAGGCCCTGGCCGAGGCGGGCCTGAAGGTTGAGGTTTCCGGGCGCGAGAAGCATCCATACTCGATCTGGAAGAAGATGGCCGAACGCCACGTCTCGTTCGAACAGATCACCGACATCATGGCCTTCCGCGTGCTGACCGGCAGCACCGAGGACTGTTATCGCGCTCTGGGCGTGCTCCACACCAACTGGCAAATGATCCCGGGCCGGTTCAAGGACTACCTCTCCACGCCGAAGTCGAACGGCTACCGCTCGCTCCACACCAGCCTGATTTACGAAAACTCGATGCGGATGGAGGTGCAGGTCCGCACCCATGAGATGCACCGCACCAACGAGTTCGGCCTGGCGGCCCACTGGGCCTACAAGCAGGGTGACCGGCCCGATGGTCAGGTCGGCTGGCTGCGCGACCTGATCGAGATCGTCGATGCCAGCCACGATGCCGAAGAACTGCTCGAGCACACGCGGATGGCGATTTACCAGGATCGCATTTTTGCCTTCACCCCCAAGGGCGCGCTGCATCAGCTGCCCAAGGGATCGACCCCGGTGGACTTTGCCTATGCGGTCCACTCCGACCTTGGCAATTTCGCGGTCGGGGCCAAGATCAACGGTCGGCACATGCCGCTGCGCACGCCGCTGAACAACGGCGACGTGGTGGAGGTGATCAAGAATCGCACCGCCTCCCCCCAGCTTTCCTGGCTGGGCTTCGTGGTCACCGGCAAGGCCCGCGCCGCAATCCGCCGGGCGGTCCGCGCCAAGGAACGCGAAGAAGTTGCCGCGATCGGTCGCAAGCTTCTTGAAGGGATCGCCGACCGGCTGCCCACCAAGATTGGCAAGAAGGCCGTGCGCGAAGCGGTCAAGCGCCTCGGCCTGTCGAACGAGGAAGACCTGCTGGTGGCGATTGGCACGGCCAAGCTGGACGATCGCCAGGTGATGGAAGCCCTCGTTCCGGGCAGCACCTCGGGCATGGAAGACCCGGAAAACTGGCCCAAGCAGGAACGGGCGATTTCCATTCGGGGCCTCACTGCCGGGGTCGCGTTTCATTTGGCCGAATGCTGCCACCCCGTGCCGGGCGATCGGA
>JBEEIN010000160.1:0-3971 GCA_041169825.1 Pseudomonadota bacterium | reverse complement strand
AACCGGATCGCGATGGGCGCCGGGGCGGGCGCGCTGACCATGATGGTGGCCGATGGGATGGACCATCCCCTGCTGCAGGTGCGCGGCCCCTATGACCTGATTGTCGCCAATATCCTGGCTGGCCCGCTGATTGGCCTAGCGCCGGACTTTGCCCGACACCTGATCCCGGGTGGCCATCTGGTCCTGGCGGGCCTGCTTGAAACCCAGGAAGCCGCCGTGCGCCGCGCCGCCCGCCGCGCAGGCCTGCGCCTCGCCGCGCGGCTGGTCCAGGGTGACTGGTCGATCCTCTGGCTGCGCAAGCGCGATGCCGCAGCGGTTCGTGCCTCGCGCCCGGGCGTGCTGCCCGAATGGTCGCAGCGGTGGTAATGGCGTGAACCTGCGCGACTTCGTCCTGCTGGTTGGCATCTGCCTGATCTGGGCAGCCAACAATGTCGTCAGCAAGATCGTGGTCAGCGACTGGGGTGTACCGCCGCTGCTCTATGCCGCGCTGCGCTTTGCGATTGTCGCCGCCGTTACCCTGCCCTGGCTGCGGCCGATGCCACGGCCGCTGTGGCGCATAGTGGCGGTCGGCCTGCTGATGGGCGGGGGCAGTTTCGCCTTACTGTTCGTCGCCTTGCAGACGGTTTCGCCGTCCGCCGCAGCGGTTGTCAGTCAGGCCGGTGTACCGATCACCACCCTGCTTTCGATCCTGATCCTGGGGGAACGGATCCATTGGCGCCGCGCGCTGGGCATCAGCCTGACGCTCAGCGGCGTTCTGGTGGTGGTCTGGAAACCTGGGCTGGAGATTTCAGCGGGTCTGCTGCTGGTGCTGGCCGGGGCTGCCAGCGGCTCGCTGGGCGCCGTGCTGATGAAGCAGATGGGCGATATCGCACCGCTGCGCTTTCAGGCCTGGGTCGGGATGACCAGCGCCTTGCTGCTCGCACCGCTAAGCCTGGCCCTGGAAACGCCGGATTGGTCGCAGGTGGCGGCCGCGGGTTGGCCGTTTGCGGCGGCCCTGGTCTTTTCAGCGCTGGTCGTCTCGGTCGGCGCGCACACGCTCTATTACACGCTGATCGCGCGGTATGAGGCGAACCTGATTGCCCCGCTGACCCTGATCACGCCCTTGGCAACGATCGGGCTGGGCGTGGCGATCACCCATGACCAGCTGGATATGCAGATGATAGTCGGGTCAGCCATCGCGCTGACCGGTGTGCTGATTGTCGCGCTACGCCGGACCAAGGCCCCGATCGCCGAGGCGCAGGAACATTCCTGACCGGCCGTTCAGTTGATTGCTTGAAGCACCTTGTTCGCGGTCGAGTTGAAGGAATTGGTCGTCTCGTTCCCAAGGCCGTTGATCGCCCCGAAAATGGCAATCACGATCAGCGCCAGGATCAGGCCGAGCTCCATAGCGGCAGCCCCTCGCCCTTCGCGCAGCAGGTTCTTCAACCGAAACATTCGCCACCTTCCTGTTTAGCCCCGGGCTGACAAGCACCGGACTTGCTTAGCAGGAGGTCGTTAACAGCAAGTTAGCCAGGTTGCGGAACCTTACCCAGCGGCGCGGACAATTTCTGCCCAGGCCGCCTCGTCGATCACCTGAATGCCAAGGTCCTGCGCCTTCTTCAGCTTTGACCCGGCACCCGGCCCGGCCACCACTAGGTCGGTTTTCGCGGAGACCGAGCCAGCGGCCTTGGCCCCCAGCCGTTCGGCCTGTGCCTTGGCCTCGTCGCGGCTCATCGTCTCAAGGCTGCCGGTGAAGACCACCGTCTTTCCCGCCACTGCGCTGTCTTTCGTTTCAACAATGTAGGGCGGAGGCGAAACCTCGCGCAGCAGGTCATCCCAAACCGCAACATTGTGCGGTTCGTGGAAGAAGTCGCCCAGGGCCTCGGCCACCGCCGGGCCGATCCCATCTATCGATGTGAGTTCGGCGCGCGCTTCCAGAGCCCCCTCCTCTTCAGAGGAGGGGGTTGGGGGTGGTGCAGATATGGCGTGACGTTCGTTCGGACCACCACCCCCCGGCCCCCTCCTCTGAAGAGGAGGGGGAGTATAGGCTGCTTCAGCCACCTCACGAAGGGCCTCCAGCGTGGTAAATCGCTTGAGCAGGTCACGCGCCGTCACCACCCCGACATGGCGAATACCCAGCCCGAACAGCAGCCGCGCCGCATCGGGTGCGCGTTTGGCCTCGATCGCTGCCAACAGGTTGTCCACAGACTTGTCCTGCCAGCCCTCGCGCCCGACGATCTCGCTGCGCCGCGTTTTGAGGCGGAAGATGTCGGCCGGGCTTTCCAGCCAGCCGAGCCCGAAGAATTCGATGATCGTCTTTTCGCCCAGCCCCTCGATATCCAGCGCGCCGCGGCTGACGAAGTGCTTGAGCCGCTCCACCCGCTGCGCCGGGCAGATCAGCCCACCGGTGCAACGCACGTCAACCTCACCCTCCTCGGCCACCGCCTCGCTGTCGCACTCAGGGCAATGGTCGGGGAAAGGATAGGCTTCGCGGGCCACGTCGCGGGTCAGGTTCTCGACCACCTGCGGGATCACGTCCCCGGCGCGCTGCAGCACCACCCGGTCGCCCAACCGCAGCCCCAGCCGCGCAATCTCATCGCGGTTATGCAGGGTCACATTGGCAACCACCACCCCGCCCACCGTCACCGGGGTCAGCCGGCCGACCGGGGTCAGCTTGCCCGTGCGGCCAACCTGGATGTCGATCGCTTCCAGTGTGGTCTCGGCGCGTTCAGCCGGGAACTTGTGGGCAATCCCCCACCGCGGCGCCTTGGCGACAAAGCCCAACCGCTCCTGCCAATCGAGCTGGTCCACTTTGTAGACCACACCATCGATATCATACGGCAAATCAGCGCGTTGATGCTCAATGCTGCGATAATGGCTTAGCATCTGTTCCACGTTCTCGCACCGCACCAGCAGTGGAGAGACCGGCACGCCCCAGCCAGCAATGGCCGCCATCACTTCGTGCTGGGTCCCCCACGGCACGGCACTGGCCGCGCCCCAGCCATGGGCCAGGAAACGCAGCGGCCGAGCGGCAGTGACCGACGGATCCTTTTGCCGCAGCGATCCCGCCGCCGCATTGCGGGGGTTGGCAAAAACCTTGTCCCCGCGCGCTTCCTGCGCAGCGTTGAGCGCAGCGAAATCCGCCTTGGCCATATAGACCTCACCCCGGATCTCGAAGACCTCGGGCACGTCGCCGGCAAGCTGCTGCGGAATGTCGGCAATGGTCGCCACGTTGGGCGTCACGTCTTCACCCACCTGCCCATCGCCGCGGGTCGCGGCCCGCACCAGCTTCCCCTGCTCGTACCGCAGCGAGCACGACAGGCCGTCAATCTTGTCCTCGGCGGTCATCGCCACCGGAGTATCGTCAGGCAAGGCCAGGAAGCGCCGCACCCGCGCGACGAAGTCGGCCACGTCCTCGTCCGCAAAGGCGTTGTCGAGGCTCATCATCCGCACTTCGTGGGTGACCTTGGCCAGCGGCGAAGCGGCCACCTCGTGCCCCACCTGCCGCGATGGCGAATCCGGGCGGATCAGGTGCGGATAGCGGGCCTCCAGCTCGGCATTGCGGCGCACCAGCGCATCATAGTCCGCGTCCGAAATCTCGGGCGCGTCCTCGGCGTGATAGCGCTTGTTGTGATGGGCGATCTGCTTGGCCAGCCGCATCAGCTCATTGGCGGCGTCCGCTTCGGAAAGATCAAAAAAGCTGCTCACCGCTTACACCCCTTCGAGCAGCCTGTCCGCCTGGGCCCGCGCTTCGGCGGTGACCTCTGCGCCCGACAGCATCCGCGCGATCTCTTCCTGCCGCCCGCCGCTATCCAGCAGCACGACCGAGGTGCGCGTAACCGTGCCCTCACTCGACTTGGCGATCATGTAATGCTGGCTGCCCCGCGCGGCGACCTGCGGGCTGTGGGTGACGGCCAGCAATTGCCCACCGCTCGCCAGCCGCGCCAGCCGTTCGCCGATTGCGCTTGCCACGGCGCCGCCCACGCCGCGGT
>JBEEIN010000159.1:0-2856 GCA_041169825.1 Pseudomonadota bacterium | reverse complement strand
ATGCTGGGCCGGTCAGCCGACTAAGTTCAACACCTCGCGGGCGAACAGGCTCAGCGTGTCATCGCGCGCACCCATGATGACGATGCGGTCACCGGGCCGCGCTGCTGCGGCCAGATAGCGGCCGCAGTCCTCGCGGGTCGGAACATAGTTGGCCTTGCCGCCATGTTCGCGGATCAGGTTGACGATCCGCTCGCTGCCTTCGCTGCGGTCGACCGTGCCGCCGAAATAGACCGGATCGCACAACAGGGTCATGTCATCGGGCCCAAGCAGCCGCGCGAAGACTTCGGCGAGTTCGTGTCCCATCTGGCGCAGCGGGCCATAGCCGTGCGGCTGGAAAAAGGCGATGACGCGGCCTGGGTGCGCCTTCAAGGTTCGCAGGGTGGCGGCGCACTTTTCCGGGTTGTGGCCGAAGTCATCGATTACGGTTACGCCACCTTGGCTGGTGCCAACGATCTCGAACCGGCGGGCAAGGCCGACATATGTCCCGAGCGCAGCAACTGCCTCGGCCACTGGCACGCCGGCTGCGTTGGCCGCGGCAATCGCGGCGAGGGCATTGGCCAGGTTATGCCGCCCCGGCACCTGCAGGTTCAGCGTGTGGGTGGTTCCATCGCGACGATCGAGCACCTTGGCGCTGAGGGACGTCGACCCTTCGACTATGGTGCCTTGCTCGACGCCGATCTCGGCTGTCTCGCTGTCGATCCCGAACCGGATTGCAGCCTTGGCGCGTGGGGCAAGGGCAAGGCATTCGGGATCGTCGGCATTGAGCGCGGCAATGTCGGCAGCGGCCAGAAAGTCGCCAAACAGGACGCGCAGCTCTTCCATCGACTTGTGATCGAGGCTGACGTTCAGCAGCACTGACACAGACGGGCGATAGAGCGCGATCGAACCGTCGCTTTCATCGACTTCGCTCACAAAGGTGTCGCCTTGGCCGACCCGCGCCGAAGCGAAGGGGGCATCGGGCGCGGCGAAATTCTTCATCACCGCGCCGTTCATGATCGTCGGATCGCGGCCCGCGCTGGTCAGGATCCAGCCGGTCATCCCGGTGACCGTGCTCTTGCCGCTGGTCCCGCCGATTGCAACCCCGCGCGGCGCGGCGTTGAACAGGCGGGCAAGCAGTTCGGCCCGGCTCATCCGCGCGCAGCCCAGCTCGCGGGCGCGGACCATTTCGGGCACGGTGTCCTCAACCGCCGCCGAAGCCACCAGCACTTGGTCAGCCGAAGTGATGCCGCTGCCGTCCTGCGGGAAAAGGGTGAAGCCCTCCTGCTCCAGCCAGGCGAATTTCTCCGGCGTGCGGCCCTGATCGCGGCTGCGGTCAGAGCCGGCGACCTGCGCGCCATGGCCTTTCAGGATCAGTGCCAGCGGCAACATGCCAGAGCCGCCGATGCCACAGAAGAACCACGGGTGTTGGGTAAGCTCGCTCATGCTCCTTCCGGTATGCGCCCTTGCCTCGCCTGACAACCGGGTTAGGAAGCGTCATGCCCAACGTAGCGATTTGTGCCCCCTCCGCCGCCTTTGCCAAGGAAGATGCCGATCGCGTCCTGGCGCTGGCCGCGGCGGAGTTTCCCGGGGTCAGGCTCCACTTCCATCCGCAATGCTTCCAAAGCGAAGGGCACTTCGCCGGGCCGGACGCCGCGCGGCGCGATGCGCTGGTGGAATGCGCCAACGATCCGGCATTCGATGCCGTCTGGTTCGCGCGCGGCGGTTATGGGGCCGCGCGGATTGCTGAGGAGGCGTTGGCGCGCTTTGATCACGCCGCGCAGAACAAACTGTTTCTGGGCTATTCCGATGGCGGCACGCTGTTGGGTGGGCTTTACCGCAACAGGGTTGGCCAGCCAGTCCATGCGCCGATGCCCGCAGATATCCGGCGTAAGGATGGGGAGACTGCGGTCCGTCGCACCCTGGCTTGGTTATCGGGTGACAAATCGGGCGAGGAGCCCGTGCAGGATGACCATCCGCGCGTGGCCTTTAACCTGATGACCCTCGCCATGCTCTGCGGTACGCCACTGATGCCGGGCCTGGCCGGCCACGTGGTGTTGGTCGAAGAGGTTTGCGAATATCTCTACGCCGTCGACCGGCTGTTTTTCCATCTCACTGCGCACCTCGGTGGGGTTGCCGGTTTGCGGCTCGGCCGGGTGAGCGAAGTGCCGGAGAATGACCGGCCCTTCGGCTCAGAACCTGAGCAAATCGCCCGCTATTGGTGTGAACGTCACGCCATTCCCTTCCTCGGTTCAGCCGACATCGGCCACGATATCGCCAACAGGATTGTTCCCTTCGGACTTGCCCGCTGAGCCGCCAGACAATAGGCGCGAGGGCGAAGCCAAGGGAGTGGATCATGCGAGCTTTCGTTTTTCCGGGGCAGGGTAGCCAGAAGGTCGGCATGGGCGCCGATCTCGCCGAAGCCAGCGCCATTGCGCGCGAGGTGTTTGAAGAGGTTGACGATGCCCTCGGCCAGAAACTCTCCGCCATCATGCGCGAAGGGCCGGAAGATGCCCTGACCCTGACCGAGAATGCCCAGCCCGCGATCATGGCCAATGCCATTGCCGTGCTGCGCGTGCTGGAAAAGGAAGGTGGAATTGCCCTGGCTGACAAGGCTCATTTCGTCGCCGGTCACAGCCTGGGCGAATATACTGCACTCTGCGCCGCGGGTGCCTTTAGCCTGGCCGATACGGCCCGATTGCTGAAGCTTCGCGGGCAGGCCATGCAGGCTGCCGTGCCGGTTGGCGTGGGCGCAATGTGCGCGCTGCTCGGCGCCGATATCGACAAGGCGCAGAAGCTGGCCGAAGCTGCGGCCGAAGGCGAAGTTTGCACCGTCGCCAATGACAATGATCCCTCGCAGGTCGTCCTCTCGGGCCACAA
>JBEEIN010000158.1:0-13223 GCA_041169825.1 Pseudomonadota bacterium | reverse complement strand
CGGCAGCGGCGCTTCGGCCTTCTGCCCCGTGCCCAGATGGCGGAATTGGTAGACGCACCAGCTTCAGGTGCTGGCGCTCGCAAGGGCGTGGAGGTTCGAGTCCTCTTCTGGGCACCATTTCTTCATGAAATCAGACGATTGACCCGTCGCCGATCAGGCGGCGTGGGTTTTCGCTTGGGTGCATCAACGCTTGTTGCACGTCTCCAGGATCGCTTCGGACAGGGGTGTTTTGTCGAGTGCCTGTTCGGCCGCGCATTGGGCGATGGCTTCGGCCGGGGCGTTACTGACCATGGCGCTATCGGCGTCGCGGAGCAGTTTGAGCCTACCGGTCCAAAATTTGGAAGAAAGATGACGTCACAGATTTCCTCAAGGGCTTGGCGTAGTGGGATGAGCGGATGGTTGTGGCGCTTGACCCCGACCGGCTTGCTGCGGGCCGATTGCCATCGCACCGCCCTCAGCCAATTGCGCATGGATGAGCTGGCCGAGCTGTTGGCGGCGCAATAACGGGAATCATGCCTGTGCGGATACAATCTGCGACGAGCGTAATGTTACGAGGGCATAGCACCAGATGCTTGGATTTTTGCGTAAGAACGCCCCGTGGTGCGGGCTGAAGGTGTGGCAGTTACGCTACGGTTTCGCGGCGTTCTAACCAATCGATTAAAAGCGGTTGTCAAGTCGCTCCGTCAGTGATCTATTCCGCACTGCAACTGTCCAAAAAGGGCAGGCAACAAAGGAGAGTGGGCTGATGAGGGGTAAGCTGACCCTGCTGCTTGGCGTATGTGCCAGCGCAATCGCAATTCCTGCCTATGCGCAGGGCACGGACGCAAATGACGACGAAAACGTAATCATCGTTACCGCGCAGCGTTCGAATGAACGCCTGCAGGACGTTCCTATCGCCGTTTCGGCCTTCAACTCTGAAGCGCTGGAAAAGCAGCAGATCAAGAATACGTCTGACCTTCAGCTCACCCTGCCGAACGTAACCTTCACCAAGGGCAACTTTACGGGTTCGAGCTTCACCATCCGCGGGATCGGTGACCTTTGCGTCGGCGTCGCTTGCGACAGCGCCACCGCCATCCACATGAACGACGCACCGCTGTTTGGCACCCGTCTGTTCGAAGGTGAATTCTACGACCTCGCCCAGATCGAAGTTCTGCGCGGACCGCAGGGCACCCTGTTCGGCCGCAACGCGACCTCGGGCGTGATCAACTTCCGCAGCGCGCGTCCGGATCTTTCGGGCATGGCTGCCAACTTCGAAGGCGAATACGGCAACTTCAACGGTATGAAGTTCAAGGGCATGGTCAACGTACCCGTGGGTGATACCCTGGGTGTCCGTCTGGCCGGCTATTACCTGAACCGTGATGGTTACACGACCAATCTGTTCGACAATTCCAAGATCGACAATCGCGACATGTGGGGCGCACGGGCCTCGCTGCGGTTTGAACCGAATTCGGGAACCACCATCGATCTGATGGCGCAGTATTTCCACGAAAAAGACAACCGCATGCGCATCCAGAAGCAGATGTGCCAACGCGATCCGACTGGCGTGATGGGCTGTCTTGCCGGCGATCGCAAGTATGAGGTGACCAACGCCAACTCGACGCTGGGCACCATCTTCGGTTCGCAGGAATTCTTCCGCATCCGTGGTCTGCCCGCAGGGCTTGGCGGTGGGCCGGACATCTCGCTCGGCAGCCTCTACGGGCCGGATGCCTATGCCGGCGTTGTGAACCCGGCTGATCCGCGCGTCGTCAACACCGACTTCACGCCGACCTACTTCTCGGAAGAATGGATCGTCCAGGGTTCGCTGCAGCAGGATCTGGGCAGTGGCCTGAGCCTGAAGGTCAGCGGCAACTGGCAGTCAGTGAAGGTTGACTCGCAGCAGGACTACAACAACTCGGTCCAGAACCGCTCGCAGATGGCGACCGGCCTGAACACGCTGGCCGCCGGCGCGGCAGGTGCCCTTGGTCCTGCTCTCACGCCTTATCTGGCCCCGATTGCCCGGGCGTTGATCCCGAACGGCGCGTCCAACCTGCTTTGCACCTCGCTGTCAGAGCCGACCTTGACCGGCGTCTTCGGCGGCAAGCGCACTTGCGCGATGACCCCGCTGGACTTTGACCGATCGGTTCAGGAACAGACCAGTTGGACCGGCGAAGCCATCCTGTCGTCTGATTGGGATGGTCCGTTCAACTTCCTGGTTGGCGGCATTTACGGGAAGCTCGCTCTCACTGAGAACAGCTACTACGTAAACGCGTTCGGGCTTGATTATGCTGCCGGTATTCTGGGCGCATTTGGTGCCTATGGCGCGGGCATTCCCGCCGGCACCACCTCGTACGCGCTCGCCAGCTCGTTCTACCGCAACCACTCGGACGATCTGCAGGTCAAAACCTATGGTCTGTTCGGCGAGGCTTACTACAAGTTCAACGATCAGATTAAGCTGACCCTGGGCCTGCGTTACAACAACGACGAAAAGGACGTTCGCGCCCGTACCTCGCTGTTCACTGACTCGGTGGGTGGCTCGGTACTGCTGCCGACTGGCAGCACGTCGATCACTCAGGCGCTGGGCTACTCGAACCTCGACTACGACGCCGGCAAGGCCGGAGCGCAGGAGTTCGCGATCCGCAATGCCAAGTTCGATGCCTGGACGGGCCGTGCCGTGCTGGATTACCAGATCACGCCGGACAACCTGCTCTATGTCTCCTACTCGCGCGGTTACAAGTCGGGTGGTATCAATCCGCCGCTGTCGCCGATCTTCTCGGTTCCGGAAAGCTTCGGTCCTGAAACAGTCAACGCGTTTGAAATTGGTTCGAAGAACCAGTTTGGCTCGCTGACGCTGAACCTGACCGGCTTCTACTACAAGTACAAGCAGCTGCAGCTGTCGCGCATCGTCGCCCGTACGTCGGTGAACGACAACGTTGATGCGAACATCTACGGCCTTGAAGCGGAAGCAATCTTCCGCCCGACCCGTGAGCTCGCGGTTAACATCGGTGCCAGCTACCTGCACACCGAAGTATCGACCGACAAGTTCACGTCAAACCCGCGTGACTTTGGTGCGGGCCGTGCAGACGCGGTCATTATCAAGGACATCACCAATGCCGCGAACTGCGCCGTTGGGTCGAACAGCGGTAATGCTGCGGGCGTGAATACCTTCGTTAACGGCGTCAACTCGCTGATCAACGCGGGTGTGGTTCCGGGTGTCAAGGGTGGCGCTGGTCTGCGTGGAACGTCGCCGTTCCCGGCTGATGGCGGTCTGAAGTCGACCGGCGCATACAGCATCTGCGCGGTGCTGACTGCAGCCGCTTCGGGTGCCTTTGCGGCCGCTGGCCTGGATCCGGCTACGCTTGGCGGCGTGACTGTCTACTCGGCTGGTATTCCGGTGAACATCAAGGGCAACAAGCTGCCTGGCGCGCCGGACTACAAGTTCTCGGCCGGTGCCCAGTACACGATCCCGATGGGTGATATGGGCCTGACCCCGCGTGCGGACTTCGTCTACACCGGCAAGTCGTTCGGCAACATCTTCAACGGTCACGTCAACGAGATCTCGAGCTACACCCAGGTGAACGCTCAGCTTCAGCTTGATGGTCCGGACAAGAAGTGGTTTGCCCGCGTCTGGGTGCAGAACCTGTTCGACAAGGACGCGATCACTGGTCTCTACGTGACCGACCAGTCCTCGGGTAACTACACCAACATCTTCACGCTTGAACCGCGTCGCTTCGGCCTCACCGCCGGCGTCAAGTTCTAAGCGCGAAACCAACTTAGTCCTGGGAGGGGCGCTAGGGGCTCCGGACTTCGGTCTGGGGCCCTTTTCTTTGGCGTCATTCGCGCATGGCGGCAAAAAGCCCCCTTGTCGGGGACAATGGGGCCAGCTGCAGCCTGGCCACTGGTGGCGCTGGGGATGGTCAGCATGCCAGGGACGCCTCGATTGCAATCCTGATTGCTTCAGTGATGTGTTGCGCCAATCTTGGTAAGCAGGTTGGCGTGGTGAACCTCGACCGTGCGCGGGTCGAAGATGCCGACTATTCGTCCGAAACGACCGCGATGGCCAAGGCCCAGATCCTTTCGCAGGCTTCGACTGCAATGATCGCCCAGGCCAACCAGAGCCAGCAGAACGTCCTGTCGCTGCTGCGGTAAGTCTGAAGTGAACGGCGGGAAGGGGTCGTGCCAACCGGCGCGGCCCCTTTCGCTTGCCCAGCGCAAAAGGCGGGGTTAAGGGCCGCGGCATCATGCTCGACACTCTGACTCCCCAGCCCGCCGATGCGCTGCTCGCGCTGATCAAGCTCTATGCCGCGGACCCGCGCGCCGACAAGATTGACCTTGGTGTGGGCGTCTACCGCACCGGACAGGGCGATACGCCGGTGTTCGCCGCGATCAAGGCGGCGGAACAGAAGCTCGTCGAAAACCAGAATTCGAAAAGCTACCTGGGCCCGGAAGGGGACATGGGCTTTGTCCATGCGCTGATGCCCTATGTCTTTGGCCAGCAAGACCCGACGATGGGTGGCCGGATCGACGGGATGCAGACCCCGGGTGGTACCGGTGGGGTCCGCCTGGCGGTGGCCCTGGCCAAGCGGGCCGGCGCGCCGAAGATTTGGATGGGGATCCCCAGCTGGCCCAACCACGCACAGATTTTTGCCGATGTCGGGCTGGAACTGAAGACCTTCAGCCATGCGACCCAGGATGGCGTGGTCGATATGGACGCCCTGCGCACCGCGATTGCGGCTGCCGATGCCGGTGACGCGATCCTGCTGCACGGCTGCTGCCACAACCCCAGCGGGATCGATTACAGCGAAGCCCAGTGGGATGAGATTGCCGCTCTGGTGGCAGAGGCCAAGCTGCTGCCGGTGCTGGACCTCGCCTATCAGGGCCTGGGTCAGGGCATGGAAGCAGATGCCTATGGCCTGCGCCGCGTCCTCGCCGCCGTGCCCGAAGCCTTGATCGCCTATTCGTGCGACAAGAACTTCGGAATGTATCGCGATCGCGTTGGCGCGGTCTATGCGATGGTCTCTGATCCGGCGCACATGAACGCAGTGCTGTCGCACGGCTATGCCCTGGCCCGCGCGGCCTGGTCGATGCCGCCCGATCACGGCGCGGCTGCGGTCCGCCTGATCCTGGAAGACCCCGCGCTGGTAAAGCTCTGGCTGGACGAGCTTGACACCATGCGCACCCGCATGCGCCAGGTCCGCGCCCGGCTGGCCGAGGCCGGCATGGCGGGCAGCGTCAACCTGACGCCGCTGGGTTCGCAGAACGGCCTGTTCTCGATGCTGCCGCTCTCGGGTGAGCAGATCCTCAAGCTGCGCGAGGACCATGCGATCTACATGGCAGGTTCGGGGCGGATCAACGTGGCCGGCCTGACCATGGGCAATATCGAAAAGTTCATCGCCGCTGTTGCCGCAGTCAGCGCCTGAGATGGACCGGCAGCCGGTCCTTGAAGGGGAGCGGTTGCTGCTTCGCCCGCTGGTGGCAGAGGACTGGCATGCGCTCTTCGCCGTTGCCAGCGATCCGCAAGTCTGGGCGATCCATCCCCAGCATGACCGCTGGCAGGAGCCGGTGTTCCGGCGCTTCTTTGCCGATGCCATGGAGCGGGGCGGGGCGCTTGCGGTTATCGACAAGTCCAACGGCGCGATTATCGGCTCGTCCCAATACAAGCCCGAGGGAAACGGGGCGGTCGAAATCGGTTGGACGTTCCTGGCCCCAAGCCATTGGGGCGGGACCTATAACCGCGAAATGAAGCGGCTGATGTTGGCCCATGCCTTGCAGTTCGTTGAGCGCGTCGAATTCCGCGTTGGGGAATGCAACCTGCGCTCACAGCGGGCGATGGCCAAGATCGGCGGGCGCCTGACCGATCGGTTCGACATGGTCGATACCCCCAGCGGCCCGATGAAACATGTGATCTTCGAAATAACCCGCGAGAGCTTCGCCAGCGGACCGCTTAACCCCTGAGCGATTGCATCCGCTGGAGATAGCGCGCCAGCACGTCAATCTCGAGGTTCACCGCATCGCCAGTCTGCAACTGGCCCAGCGTGGTCACTTCCCAGGTGTGCGGAATGATGTTGAGCATGAAGCGGCAGGTGCCGTCGGCCTCATCCTCAACCGCATTGACGGTCAGCGAAACCCCATCAACCGTGATTGACCCCTTGGGCGCGACATAGGGGGCGAGTTCTTTCGGCGTGGCGATCCAGAACTGGATCGAGCCACCCACGTCTTCGCGACTGGCCACTCGGCCCACGGCATCGACATGACCGGTGACAATGTGTCCGCCCAGCTCGTCGCCCAGCTTGAGTGCCTGTTCAAGGTTGAGTTTGCGCCCCTCGGTCCACTGGTGCTGCGCGGTGCGACTGATGGTTTCGCCAGAGACATCGACCGCGAACCACGCGTCACCCGGCTGCCCGCCGCGCTCTACCACGGTCAGACAGACGCCCGAGCAGGCGATCGATGCACCGATCGCCATCGTGGCGGGATCGTAAGGGCAGGCAATGACAATCCGCAGGTCACCCTGCTGGCGGACTTCGCGGATCGTGCCGACGGCGGTGATAATTCCGGTAAACATCACTTGCGCTCGTAGACATCGAGACGGTCCTTGCCAAGCGGTCGGCTGTCGACACGGACCCAGCGTTCAGAGCCTGCCAATTCCAGCTCGTCCAGTTCGGGCAGCGCAGCGCCGTTCCCGCCGACCATCTGCGGTGCGCGGTACAGGATCATCCGATCAACCAGATCGGCC
Organism: Pseudomonadota bacterium; assembly: GCA_041169825.1. Lineage (GTDB taxonomy): Bacteria > Pseudomonadota > Alphaproteobacteria > Sphingomonadales > Sphingomonadaceae > Novosphingobium. The sequence goes on along the minus strand of JBEEIN010000158.1, from coordinate 6,514 downwards.
GCAAGGAAGGCCCTGGCGGTTTGCGCCCCGCCTTCGACCATCAGGTATTGCGCCGGCGCAAGCAGCGCGATGTCCTGCGGGGAGGGGATGGCGTGCCAGCCTTCCGGAACCGCGCCCTTAGTCAGCAGCCAGCGTTGCGGGCTGCGGTTGCCCAACCCGGGAAGCCGGACGTCCAGCCGGGGACTGTCCGCATCCAAGGTGCCGCGACCGACCAGGATCGCGTCCATTTTTGCGCGCCAGGCGTGGGTATGAGCGCGGGCAATTTCGCCCGTCAGCCATTGGCCTTGCGGCGGGGCAAGGCGGCAGTCGGCCGAGAGCGCGAGCTTCAGCGTCACCTCGGGGCGACCGTGGGCACAGCGGGTCAGAAAGCCGGACAAGCTGGCGCGGCATTGCGGATGGTCGATCAGCTCGACCGGGATACCGGTGGCCTTGACCCAGGCTATCCCGGCTCCGGCGGTGCGGGGATCGGGATCGTGGCAGCCGACCACAACGCGGGCGAGGCCTGCTGCTGCAACCAGATCAGCGCAGGCCGGGCCGCGTTCACTCTGGTGGGCGCAGGGCTCCAGCGTGACATAAAGCGTCGCTCCACGGGCCGCGTCGCCAGCAGCGCGCAAAGCCATGGCTTCGGCATGGGGACGTCCACCCGGCTGTGTCCAGCCGCGGCCCACAACCCGTCCGTCCTTGACCAGGATTGCCCCAACTGCCGGGTTCGGCCTGCTCAGCGGTCTGCCCCGCGCTGCCAAGGCAGCGGCGGCAGCCAGCCAGCGATGATCCTGATCAGCGCTCAACCGTCGGCTTCGCCGGTTCGATCAGCGCCTCGGCCTTGGCGCGGGTTTCGGCTTCGGCCTTGGCGCGGTCCGCCTCGGCCTTCGCTGCGATCTTGTCAACGTCCATGCCAGAGACCTTGCCAAGGGTCTTCCACATATCCTGGCCGATCTTTTGCTGTTCGGCAATCAGCCGGGCCTCTTCATCCTTGCGGCGCTGGTTTTCCTTGATGAAGGCTTGCGTTTCAGCCTCGGTCCGGTCAGCCCGCCACGAGGTGATGTAAATGATATCGGGCCGCGCACGCGGCTTTTTCCAGCTTTCACCAGCCATGACAGAAAAGATGCCGGTGGTGACCATCGCGGCCAGCACGGCAAAGCGCCAGCGGTTACCGCCAGCCTCGCGAAAGACGGTGCGGAAGTCGGCGATCGCCCCGGCCGGATTGACGTTGCGCAGGAAGTTCATGGCGCGAAGATAGGGCCTCAGGCCGCAGAGCGCCAGCCGTCAGTTGTAATCGACTGTGATCGGGATTCGTCCGCGATAGTTCCCGCCGCCGGCATTGCGCATGATCAGCCGCGCGCCAAAGCTGAATGACAGCTCGCCATTGGCATCAAGCGTGGGATGGTTGGGCAGGTCGGTCGAGAAATCGGTCAGTTCGGCGATGCCACCACCGGGGGCGGTCATTGGCACCCTTTGCGGCAGGTCGATCCGCACTTCGCGCAAGGGTTCTCCTGCCACGCGTCCGCGTCCGGTGATCGCCATGCCGCCCAGGTTGACCACCGCGCCGCCCGTCCGCTTTGTGCCACTGGCCGCGTCCACCGCTACACTGCCGCCTTCGCGGCCGGTCATGGCAAGCTTCGCAAAATTGAGGTCCGTAAAGATTTCGAGCGTCAATGGTCGTCCGCCGGGCCTGTTGCTGTCGCTGTAACAGAGACGGCAATCTCCCTGTGCTGCGGTTGGAGCAGCCAGTGCAACGGCAAGGATCAGGGGCAGGGCTCGTGCCATGCCACGCTTGTCCGCGATCATGGTTAAGACCGCGTTACCGGTCAGCCAAAGTGGGCGTAGAGGCTGCGACCCTCGCGCTTGAGCCAGCGGTTGGCAGCATCGATCTCGCCTTCGAACAGGGCGGCCAGATGGGCGTGGAAGGCTGGCGAATGATCGAAATGGGTTAGGTGCGCAACTTCGTGCGCCACCACGGACCGGCGGACCGCATCGGGGGCCATGATTAGCCGCCAGTTGATCCGGATCGTGCCGTCAGCCGCGCAGGAACCCCAACGTCGCTGCGCCCGGCTGAGCGCCAGCGGTGGCGCGCGGCGTCCGTCGCGCAGGCAGTAATAGGACAGGTCTTCGGTCAGCATCCGCAGCGCCTCACCCTCGAGCCAACGTTGCAGGCGGCGGCTGAGGCCGTCCGCGGGTCCGCCTACCTGGAGCGTTTCCTCTCCCAGCCGGACATTGCGCGGGGCCGCAGGCTCGTGCTGCAGGCCCAGCAGGCGGCCGCGATAGGGCAGCGTGCTGCCGTTCTGCATGATCGGCGCAGCGGGAACCTTGGCCAATTGCTCAGCGAGCCAGTCGGCCTTCGAACGCGCAAATTCGAGCGCCTCGGCGCTACGGCCCCAACGGGGGAGGGTAATGCGGATTTCGCTGCCGTCGGGTGCGAGCCGCATGGTCATGCGCCGCGCCGTGGCGTTGCGCCGCACCGTCACGGGCATTAGCCGGCCCTCCACTTCAACCTGCGGTACCTCGTCCGGGCGGCGGCGGAGCCAGTCAATCATCAGCCAGTTCCACGCCAGGCGGCAGGATGATGTGCTCTTCCAATGGACCGGCGAACTGCTCACCAATCACCTTGCCGCGCACCGAAATCCCGGCGGTGTGGACCGCCTCGGGATCGCCGCTGACCAGATAGTGCCAATCGCGCAAGGGCGTGTTGTCCGCACGCAGGCGATAGGCGCAAGTGTCGGGTAGCCAGCTGAGCGTAAGCGCCAGCTTTGGCGTGAGCTTGACGCAGTCCGGGACTTGGCGCTTGCGGCCTGGATAGTCGCAGCAGCGTGCTGTTTGCAGGTCCAGCAGCTTGCAGGCGACATTGGTCATGTAGATTGCGCCGGTGTCCTCGTCTTCGGCCTTATGGACGCAGCATTGCCCGCAACCGTCGCACAGCGCTTCCCATTCCGCCCGGTTAAGCGTCTCGATCGGGCGTTCCCAGAACCGATCTCTAAGGGCGGTCATTGCACCGCTGCGGCAAGATCCGCGGCGACCGCATCGGGGCCCTTGTCGGTCGGCAGAATCACGATCGGCTGACCATTCGGGTCCATCAGGTAGGCAAAGCGGCTGTGATCCATCAGGTAATTGCCGCTGCCAAGATCCTTGCCGCGCGTGGCGTAGACGCGAAACGCCTTCGCCGCAGTGTCAATCTCGGCCTGGGTGCCGGTCAGGCCCAGCAGTTTGGAGTGGAAGCTGTCGGTGAATTCTTTGACCACTTTCGCGGTGTCGCGCGCTGGGTCGATGGTGATGAACAGCGGCTGGACCTTCGCGGCCTCGGCGGCATGCTCCTTCTCGAACTTCTGGAAGCCCTTCATCATCACCGCCACGTCGGTCGGGCAGGCATCGGGGCAGAAGGCATAGCCGAAATAGACCATGCGGTACTTGCCCTTGAAATCATCCCAGGCATAGCGCTTGCCGTCTTCGCCGGTCAGGGTGAAGGGCCCGCCGAACGGTGCGCCCTTGATGTCTGTGCCAACCAGCTGCGCGGGTGGCTCTGCCGGCTGCTGGCAAGCGGAAAGGGCAAGGGCGGCGGACAGTACAAAGGTTAGAGGCTTGATCATAGCGTGGCGGTTCATGCTCTGCTAAAGCGCGCCGCGCAAGACGGCGCTTGGGTCGATTCCCGGTGCAACAGGAGGATTTCGGGTGCGCAGGTTGATTTTATCGCTAGCCGGTTTGGTCACGCTGTCCGCGGCTGCCCCCGCCGTGGCCCAGTTTTCCGAGAGCTACAAGTTCCTGGAAGCCGTGCGCAAAAAGGATGGCGAGAAGGTGACCGAGGCTTTGGCTGATCCGGCCCAGACCGTGGTCAATACCCGGGACGTGACCTCGGGTGAGACTGCGCTGCATATCGTCACCAACCGCCGCGATCTGACCTGGATGCAGTTCCTGATTGCCAAGGGCGCCAATGTGAACGTCCGCGATGCCAAGGGGATGACCCCGTTGGTTTCGGCCGTGAACGCGAACTTCCCTGAAGGGGTGGAGCTGCTGGTCGACAAGGGTGCGCGGCTCAATGATAGCAACAATGCCGGCGAAACTCCGCTGATCACTGCGGTCCACAATCGCAATATCGCGGTGATACGGCTGCTGTTGAAGGCGGGCGCCGATCCCGATCGTGCAGACAATTCGGGCCGCTCGGCCAAGGACTATGCCCGGCTGGCCGGGGGTAACCTGCTGGCTGAGATCGAAGCCAATGCAAAGCCGAAGGGGGACAAGGCCAAGTCCTATGGACCCAAGTTCTGAGCCAATGACCACCGACGCCACCTCACTGGAAGACCTGCGCCGCCAGCTCGCGCCCGCGATCGCCGATGCGGCGGTCTTCGATGGTTGGAGCGACGAGGCGGTCGTCGCCGCAGCGGAGCTGAATGGGGTCGATCCGGCCGTCGCTGCCTTTGCCTTTTCGGGCGGGGCCATGGCGATGATCGCGGCCTGGATCGCCGCCTGTGATGCGGCGATGGCTGCGGAATGGCCGGCCGAACGGCTGGCCCAGATCAAGATTCGGGAACGGATTCGCTCGCTGGTGCAGTTCCGGCTCGATTACGTGACCCCGCAGCAGGAAGCCTTGGTTCGCGCCCTCGCCATCATGGCCATGCCCCAGAATGCTGCGCAGGCGCTCAAACTGGGCTGGCACAGCGCTGACCTGATGTGGCGACTGGCCGGTGATACGGCGACCGATTACAATCATTACACCAAGCGGACGATCCTTGCCGGCATCTATGCGGCAACGCTGTCCGTGCTGGCCCACGATCGCAGCGAAGGGCAGGCCGATACCCGCGCCTTTCTGGAGCGGCGGATTGATGGGGTGATGCGGTTCGAAAAGGCCAAGGCACAGTTCCTTAATCGCGATTTCACCGGGTTCAGTCCGGCCCGCTTTCTGGGGCGACTGCGCTATCCAGCACGCTGATTTTGATCTAGATCAACTATTGCGAATGACTTGCAATTGCGCGGCTGATCTGGCAGCGCAGCGATCATGACGCTCGATTCCCTTCCGATCGGCCAGACGGTCCGCATTGCTGCGGTCGATTGGGCCGTGCTGGCGGAGGAGGAAGGGCAGCGCCTGCGCGCCCTTGGCCTGGATGCCGGGGCCAAGGTGGCGGTCGCCCACCGGGGAATCTTTGGCGGGGCCGATCCCCTGGCCATCACGGTCGGGCGCATGACGGTTGCCCTGCGCCGCACCCACGCCCGTGCCATGCAGGTGGAGTTGACCTGACATGGCCGAGCTGCGCAGTGCCGCGCTGGTCGGCAATCCCAATGCCGGCAAGAGCGCACTGTTCAACGCGCTGACCGGGGCGCGGCAGAAGATCGCCAATTACCCGGGCGTCACTGTGGAGCGAAAGGCCGGGCGGCTGGCGCTCCCCAATGGCGAGACGATCGAATTGACGGACCTGCCGGGCTCCTATGGGCTCGATGCCACCAGCCCGGACGAGGCAGTGACCCGCAAGGTGGTGCTTGGTGAATTCCCGGGCGAAGCGCCGCCGCAGGTGCTCGTCGTGGTGCTAGATGCCTCGAACCTCGAACAGCACCTGGTCTTTGCGCAGGAAATCATCGCGCTGGGTCGGCCGACAGTCGTGGCGCTCAACATGATCGACCTGGCAGAGCGGGACGGTCTGGTGCTTGATCCGGCTGCGCTGGAATCGGCCTTGGGCGTGCCTGTTATCCCCACCGTGGCCGTGCGGCGGCGGGGGCTGCCGGAACTTGCCGCTGCGATTGCTGCGGCGGAAGAGCGCACGGCTGAGCCGCGCCATCCGCATACTACGCTGACCGAGCGGCGGGTTTCGGCGCAGGCCATTGCTGAGGCGACCATCCTTTCCGAAACGGCGCAGCACCGGCTCCATGCCAAGCTTGATCGGGTGCTGCTCCATCCGTGGATCGGACCGCTGGTGCTGTTCGGCCTACTCTTCGTGGTGTTCCAAGCGGTCTTTACCGGCGCCACGCCCTTTGCTGACGCGCTGGAAGGGGGCATCGGCCTGATCGCAGACCGCGTGCGCGCCGAACTGCCGCAAGGCATGCTGCGTGACTTTATCACCGAAGGCGTGCTTTCCGGTGTCGGCTCGGTCGTGGTCTTCCTGCCGCAGATCGTGATCCTGTTTTTCTTTATCCTGGCGATGGAGGCTTCGGGCTATATGGCCCGCGCGGCCTTCCTGATGGACCGGCTGATGGCCCGCGTTGGCCTGTCGGGCCGTAGCTTCATCCCGCTACTCTCCAGTTTCGCCTGCGCGATCCCTGGCATCATGGCGACGCGTTCGATTGTCGATCCCAAGGACCGGCTGACCACTATCCTGATCGCCCCGCTGATGACCTGTTCGGCCCGCCTGCCGGTCTATGCCGTGATCATCGCCGCATTCATTCCCAACCGGGCCGTCCTGCCGGGCGTGGGTCTGCAAGGCCTCGTGCTGTTTGCGCTTTATGTTGCGGGGATCATCGGCGCGATGATCGTGGCGCTGGTGCTGCGCCGCTCGGTTACCAAGGGTGCAGCGTCGGGCTTCATCATGGAACTGCC
>JBEEIN010000157.1:0-8689 GCA_041169825.1 Pseudomonadota bacterium | reverse complement strand
TTCCTTGGCATAGGTCTCGAACGGCTGGTGGGTCAGGAAGCTGAACACCAGCACGAACAGGAAGGAACTGATCCGGGTCGGAATAAACCACAGCATCAGCAGCTCCAGCCCATATCCCAGCCAGATGATCAGGGCACAGGTCGACAGGATGAAAGCGACATAGGCAAACAGGGCCGGGTACTTCCGGCGGGCAAAATCGCCGCCCTTCTGGAAGAACCACTTGGTATAATAGTAATCGAAATTGAGCCAGCGCAGCGGGAACCACAGATCCAGCTTGTGCGCGTACCCATCGGGATCGCGCTCGGGATCATTGGCATATTTGTGATGCGCCATGTGGATGTAGCGGGCCACGTCCATTGGCGCGAGCGGCGCGAAATAGACCAGCCCAATCCGGCCGAGCAGTTCATTCACCCACTTTATCTTACTCACCGCATTATGCGAGGAATCGTGGACTACGCTGAACAGGTAGTACGCGGTAACCCCGTTCACGATTGCACCCAGCCACAGCGGAAAATTGTGGGCGATGGCGGCGTACCAGACACTGCCGATGATGCTGGTGCAAACAACAAAGAGCGCCACTGTCGGCCATGCTACCCTGGGGCAAGACCGCAACGCATTGAACCGGGCAGCTGCATTCTGCGGTGACGTGGACATCAGACTCTCCTCGACCGAGTGTTTCTGCATCATTGACCGCTCCTAAGTCATCGGCGCCTCGACGAAAGTTTGGCTTGGTGATTTTTTGGCGAGGACGGGGTCTAGCCCACGGCCCGATCCTGCCCCTTCCAGAATGGTTCGCGCAGTTCGGTCTTTAGGATCTTTCCGGCTCCGGACAGCGGCAGGCTGGGCCTGACCTCCATGCTGCGCGGCACTTTGTATCCGGCGATCAAGGCCCGGCAATGGGACTGGAGTGCTTCGAGCGTCAGCTCACAGTCCGGACGCAGGACCAGGGCGACATGCACGGCTTCGCCCATCTGCTCGTGGGGAATCCCGATCACCGCATTGGCGGCAACGGCTGGGTGGCTCGCGACGGCATTTTCGACCTCGACCGAATAGATATTCTCGCCACCCGAGATGATCATGTCCTTCGCCCGGTCGACGATGAAGACATAGCCCTCCTCGTCCATCCAGGCCATGTCGCCGGTATGCAGCCAGCCGCCGCGAAGGGTCTCGGCGGTCGCTTCGGGCATGTTGTAATAGCCCTGCATTACATTCGGCCCCTTGACGATGATTTCGCCAATCTCGCCGCGCGGGAGCTCTCGGTCGTCGGAATCGACAATCCTGAGATGAACATCGAAGGTCGATCGCCCGGCCGCGCGCAGCCGGTTCGGGCCGTCATTGTCCACGACATGCTGGTGCCAGGGCAGCGCGCAGATGAAGGCCGCGCTTTCGGTCATGCCATAGCCCTGAGTCAGGCGCACGCCCGGGAAGGCCGTCATGGTGCGCCGCAGCAGCGTTTCGGAGGCGGGTGACGCGCCGTAGAGGATGTTGCACAGGCTCGACGTGTCGTAATCCCCGATCGCAGGGTGATCGACGATCGCCTGAAGCATGGCCGGAACCACCAGCGTATCCGTGACCCCAAACCGCGCGACATGATCGAGCACGGCCTCGGGACTGAAGGTGGGGAGCATGACATGGGTGCAGCCGCGCAGCACCAGACAGGTGGTAAGCAGCATGTCGGCAAGGTGGAACATCGGTGCCACATGCAGCCCGACCGCGCCTTCGTTGAACACGCCCTCGGCCAGCATCGACAGGCCGGAAGAACACAGATTGGCATGGCTCAGCATCACGCCCTTGGGTCGACCGGTTGTGCCGCCGGTGTAGAAGATACCCAGCAGGTCATCGCCGCCTGCCCCGGCGTTCGGCAGAGGCTCTGCCGCCGCAAGCAGCGCGTCGAGGCCAGGAAGGGCGACCGATTTCTCTGTCCCGCCCATCAGGAAGACATGCTGCAGACCCGGGCATTGCTCCTGTAGTGTGGGGACCAGCGCGGCATGATGCTGATCGACCACCAACGCCACGCACCCCGCATCCTTGAGCGAATAGGCGATCTCGGCCGGGCTCCAGCGGAAGTTGGCGGGCACGATCACGCCGCCGGCCCAGGCGGTCGCCAGATAGACCTCCAGGTAATGATCGCTGTTGAGCGCGAGTACGGCGATGCGCGCACCTTTGGTCAGGCCCTGGGACGCTAGGCACCCGGCCAGCCTTGTGACCCTCTCTTGGAGCTCCACGAAAGTCTGGCTGCGCGACCCGCAGATGGTCGCGGTCATGTCCGGATGGTGCTGAACCGCGCGTTCGAGGCCTTGCGTGAATTGCATCACCTTTGTCTCCCGGGCGATCAGTCGCGATAAACAGGCTGGCGCTGTTCGGCGTGAGCCCGCAGCGCCTCGCGGTGGTTGGACGAGGCAAGCAGGACCTGTTGCTCGGCAGCCTCGGCCAGGAGCATGTCGCGGTCAGACACTCCGCCTGTTCCGGCATTGACCAGACGCTTCGCGGCCCGGACAGCGTCGGGGCTGGACGCGGCGATTTCGCGCGCCAGCTGGCGGGCAGCAGCGAGCGGATCGGCCGCCAATCGGGTGGCGAGACCAAGTTCCAGGGCTTCCTCGCCAGTTACGATCCGGCCGGAAAACAGCAGATCACGCATGACGTCCGACCGGACCAGCTGGCGCAGCAGGACGGTTCCGGCCATGTCGGGGATCAGCCCCCAGACGACTTCCCGGATCGACAGACTGGCATCGGGCGCGGCGATGCGAATATCGGCCCCCAGCGCCAGTTGCATCCCGCCGCCCAGCGCGTGTCCCTGGATCGCCGCGATCACCGGCACCGGCAGGTCTCGCCACTGCAGGGCGACTTGCTGGAAGACGTTGGCATCGCCGTGCGTGCGCGCAGCCAGATTGGAAAGCGCGCTGGCTCCTTCATTCGCCAGCGCTTCCAGGTCGATGCCGACCGAAAAGCTACGCCCGTTCCCGCTGAGCACGACCGCCCTTAGGCCCGGCGTTGCTGCGAGTGTCCGCCCCGCATCGACCAGCAGGTCGAAGGTTCCGAAATCCAGCGCATTTAGCTTTTCCGGCCGGTTGAGCCGTACCTCGGCCACACCGTCCGCAACAACCAGCTCAACCCGATCCGACACTATGGCTCTCCCTGTCAGTTGCGATCCGCTTCATCGAAGCGAACAGAGATCTGGCCATCCAAAAGTATGGGCAGGTGCTGGCAAGGCCTGCCCTAGGCAGTGCCAACCTTTTGACAGGATTGGCCCAGCGCATGATCACGGATATTATCAGCCCTCACGCTCTGCGCGGTCAGGTGGCTTTCATCACCGGCGGCGGCAGCGGGATCAACCTGGCCATCGGCAAGGCGCTGGCCCAGCTGGGAGCCAGTGTCGGGATTTGCGGGCGCTCGGCAGAGCGGCTCGACACGGGGCGCAAGGAACTGGAATCAGCTGGTGCCACCGCCTTCACAGCGGTCGCCGACGTGCGCGATGATGCGGCGGTGCAAGCTGCCGTTTCCGCCTGCGGCGAGGCGCTGGGGCCGATCAGCTTTGCAGTATGCGGGGCGGCCGGCAACTTCGTCGCGCCGGCAGAGGCCATTTCGCCCAAGGGCTTCCGTACCGTGGTCGAGATCGACCTGCTCGGCGCATTCCACGCCGCACACGCCTGTTTCGAGCAGTTGCGGCAGACACGAGGGAGCCTGCTGTTTGTCTCGGGCGGGCAATCCTATGTGCCCTTTGCCTATCAGGCCCATGTCGGCGCGGCCAAGGCCGGGATCGACAACCTCATGACGAACCTCGCGCTCGAATGGGGGCGCTACGGGATCAGGGCGAACAGTATCGTGCCCGGACCGATCGAGGGCACCGAAGGCATGAGCCGGATGGGCGGGGAAAGCGCCGAAGCAATCTGGAAGGCGATGACGCCGCTGGGCCGCATGGGCAAGCTTGAAGACGTCGCCAATGTCGCGGCGTTCCTTGCCACGCCCCTGGCCTCCTACATCTCAGGCGCGCGCATTGCCGTTGATGGAGGGCAGAACCTGACCGGTTCGCATGTGTTCAACCGCGCAATCGGCGAAGCGATGGAAGCGTCAAAGGGGAAAACGGTATGAAATTCGTGAAGATCACCACCGTCCTCCTCTCGCTGATTGCCCTGCTGACCGGCGCAATGGATGTAATCGTGGGCGTGGCCGGGCAGGCCAACACCGGAGTCGGAGCTGCGGCACGGGCTCCGTTCGATCCGGTGCTCGATAGCCAGGTCCGTTTCCTTGGCGCAGTCTGGCTCGGCCTCGGAGCGATCCAGCTGGTCTGCCTTGGCGACCTGCGCCGCTATGGCACAATTCTCCAGCTCTGCTTCGCCATAGTCGTGCTCGGCGGAATCGGGCGGGCGTTGTCGCTGGCGCAGGCCGGGCTGCCGGAAGATGACATCGGGCCTGCATTCATCACCGTCGCGCTGGTCATAGAGCTTTTTCTGGTGCCGCTTGCCTGGGCGACATTTCGCAGAGCGACGCTCGCTGACGAGCACATGGGGCTGAAACGATGAGCGCATCTTCAGCCCACCAACACCAGCAACGCCTCATGCAGCAGAACGGCCTGCTCGCGATATTCATCGGCCTAGTCGGCGGGTTTGTGCTGGTTGCCTCCCTGATCGGCGGCATATCAGCCTCTCCGTTGCCGCTGTTCGTTTCGCTGCACGTGCCCGGCACATCGAGCGGCTGGCTCAGTTTCCATCTGGGCATGCTGATGAATGGCATGATGGCCCTTGTGCTCGAGAGGACGCTGAGCACGCGGGCCGTATCCCGCCTGAAAGGCGCGACGATCTGCTGGGGCGTAATCATCGCCGTGTGGGGGAATGGTGCGTTCTACCTGTTCTCGATGTTTGCGCCGAACCGCGGGCTGACATCAGACACGAACGTGTTCGGCCCACCCAGCCTGTTCGGTCATCTTGCCTATTTCCCGGCTATCGCCGGTGCGATCGGCCTGATGCTTGCAACGATTCTGCTGCTGATTGCACCGCAAAATTCCGCGGAACCGGATCGACATCCGGACAGCCAGTGATGTTTGCGGGCCGCATCTCCACAAGCTCGAATTCAGGCCGATATGAAGCCGCGCGTCTCGAACGCAAGGCCAAACATCGATGAACCGCACCGGCAAGTGCGACGTGCTCCCTATTTGGGTTGCACTTCTCTGTCATAGCCGAACTGGTTAAGGTCACACAGCTTCAAGCATTTCCAGCCGACGACTGAAATTGTCCGGCTGCCCTTCGTGCAGTTCGAGGAAGCGGTTGGCTTCCTTGACGATCCTAGCCTCGACCACGGCTTCGCGGTCGATCCTCGACTGGGCGTGGAGCCATTCGGTCACTTCGAACCAGTCCCATAGCGGGCTATTCGAAGTGACCCGGGCAACCGGATTGGGAAAGCCGGAGCCGCGTTCCGCCTTCGTATAGAGCGAGATCGCCTGGCGGGTGAGACCCGAGCGCTCGGCAATGTCGCTTAGGCTCACCAGATAGTCAGGCTCGACGCGTTCGACCTTGGCACCGGTCTTGAGGATGTCCTCATAGGCCGATGCAACCGCCTTGGAGAAGGACACGGCTTCACGGGCGAACTCGGCGATGATCACGCCCTTCTGGAACGAGAGGGTGGCATCGTCGCAGCCCGCCTCGAAAAAGCGGTCCTCATAGCCTTCCATCTCGGGATCGAGACCGGAGGCGACAATCGTGAACTCGTGCGTCTTCATCTCAACCACTCCGTGCCCGGATGGGGGCACCGCGCCACGTCACGCCGGATCGCCTTGGCGTGGTTCTCCGCATTGCGCGGGGTGCTCCACACCGAGACCATGCAACCGTCGCGGTCAGCCCAGGGGCAGTAAAGCCGTCCCCAGGCATGGCCGCTGATCGGAACCACCCGCCAGCCCAGCGCTTCGGCATGGGCAACAGCTGCCTCAATCTCCTTGTTCGGATGGCGTGGCCTTGCCATTCGACTGAACTCCTTATCGCTTATCCGTTGTCATTTGTCAACACCATAGCTGTTTTGCAGCTACTCGCCTGTCCCCAGCGCCGCCGCCAGTTGCGCGCCAACCCGATCAGCCGCGAGTTTCGAGGGATCCATCTCGACATGGGCGTAGATCATCGTCGAGCGCATGTTGGCATGGCCGAGGATGGCGCCGGTGAGGGCCAGAGCCTCACCGCTGGAGGTCGCGATAGCACCCACGGTGTGGCGCAGCGTGTGTGGCGTCACGCCTTCCAATCCAGCCTTGGCGATGATTTTCGGCCACACCTTCTTGGTGCCCTGAAAGAAGCTCTCGCCGCTGTCGGCGGGGAAGACGAAGTCTGAATCCTCATCGCGCTCGATTGTCTGCAGCAGCTTGACCGCGGCAGCGGCCAAGGGACGTACCGACCGACCGGTCTTGCTGTCGGCCAGTACGAGCAGGCCACGCTCGAAATCGATCTCGTTCCATTTGAGTTCGGCGATCTCCTGGCGGCGGCAGCCCGTCAGCACCCAGAGGCGGGTGATCTGGAGCGCCTTGAGGTTCATCCCTTCCGCCTCGAGTTCGTCCAGCGCCGTGCCCAGCCGCTTGATCTCGTCGATCGACAGGAAGCGCTCGCGGCGATTGTCGGTCTTGCGCACCACCGCCTTCTCGCAAGGGTTGGTCTCGACGATTTGGCGCCGAACGGCAAAACTGAAAACCGCTGAGAGATCGCGGAACACTTTTCGAGCGGCCCCATCACCGCCCCGGACGACGATCCGCTTGCGATGGCCGATCTTGGTGTCGCTCGCAGACTTGCCAGTGGCGACCTCGCGGAAGAAGCGCTCGATCTCGGTCACATTGACTTCAGACACGCGCTTGGTGCCGAGAAGGGGAACGACATGGTGGCGTAGCCGCGCGATGGTGTACGTTTTCGTCCGGTCTTTCATCGGCTCGCCCTGGCGCTTGCCGCGCTGGATGAAGCAGCCTTCCTTCTCGTAAAGATCGATCAGCGCGGCCATCTTGAGTTCTTCACGCCTCGCATTGCGCTGCATGGCGGGGTCTTCGCCCACGGTTGCTTCAGCGAGGATCTGCTGTGCCTTCTTTCGGGCCTGCTCGACGGTCAGCGTTCCATGGCGGCCGACAGTCACATAACGCCTGGGTGCAGATCGCCCACCACCGTTTGCCCGATACCGAACAACGTATGTCTTGGCACCCGACGTCCCGACACGTAGACCGAAGCCAGGCAATTTGCTGTCCCAGACATCATAGCGCTTGTCGGCAGCGTTGCAGCTATCGACCACTCCCTTGGTCAGGACGGTTTCAGAGGTTTTGGGCATGGCTCACTTTACCCTGGTTCACTGCTTCTGGTGTCCACCGGGCGTCCACCAAACGGCGAACTAACGGTAATTGCAGGATGGGTCAGCGTAGGCTCCAAGTCAAGAAAAGTATTGATTTATATGGCTTTGGAGAATGTTCGGATACTATGGCGTACACCCGGAAAGTTGCCCGGAGAACTTTGCCAAGGTTGGGGTCGAGGGTTCGAATCCCTTCGCCCGCTCCAGTTTTCTAGAAGTTAGAGACGACCGCCATTTCGACCCTTTAGAAGGTCGATTTGCGGTTTTGCGCATTCGTTAGGTTAGAACGCGGCACACCAGAGCGCTGGGCTTATCTCATGACCTTCCCCAACGACTCAAACTGTCTGCAAATCACCCCTGCCGACGGGTTTAAAATTTCGTAGATTTATAATAATTTTGATACGCAAAAACTCGTTCAGAATCGCAAAAATATTACAAATGCGTTGTTTATGTCGAATATCGTAACGAATAACGACGATAATTTTGACCTAGGTCAATGTTCCTTCCTTGCAAGGGCCTCACCATTTCTCAGTTGAAAAGGAAGGTGGGATGGCGATTCCAGCGCTTGCATATGTGGTCATTAAGTCTCGCCAGATTGAGGCTTGGCGCCGCTTTGGCGAAGACGTGGTTGGCATGTCGGCGCATCATGTGCCGGGTGGTTTGGCATTGCGCCTCGATGACCGCGCGGGCCGTTTCTTTATCGAACCTGCAGATGAGGAGCGCTATTTCGCGAGTGGCTGGGAAGTCGCCAATGCCAAAGATTTTGAGGCCGCTGTGGCGCGCCTTGACGCTTTTGGGGCCGCTTATACGATGGGCACGCCTGCGGAATGTGCATTGCGCCATGTGTTCGATATGGTTTGGTTTCTTGATCCATCAGGCAACCGGCATGAGCTTGCCCTTGGGTTCGTCAGCAGCTTTGACCGGTTTCAATCCCCCGTTGGGGTCCCGGCCTTTGTAACGGGAGCTTTGGGGTTGGGCCATATGGTTTTGCCCGCGCCCAATATTGAAGAAACCCGCGCCTTTTTGGAAAACATTCTTGAATTTGGCGTCTCGGATATTCTCATTCACCGCCCGCTTGGGCCCGACGGGCCCGCGCAGCGCATCTATTTCATGCATTGCGATAATGGCCGTCATCACAGTTTGGCGCTGTTTGAAGGGGCCGTGCCCAGCGGCTGCGTTCACCTGATGGTCGAAGTGGAAACCATGGACGAAGTCGGTCGCGCATATGACCGGATGTTGAAGGCTGGTGTCCGACTGATGGCAACGCTCGGCAAGCATACCAATGACCATATGACGAGCTTTTACATGGAGACGCCCGGCGGTTTTGCGCTGGAATATGGCTATGGCGGCCGCACCATCAATTGGGATCGCCACACAATTTTTGAAAGCA
>JBEEIN010000156.1:0-3921 GCA_041169825.1 Pseudomonadota bacterium | reverse complement strand
TTGCCATTCCATTCCTCCTTCGTGACCATTTCTAAAATAGAAATTGGGCCACTCAGAAGGGGGCAGATCAAGATGCCCTCAACCGGCAGCTCGAAATCAATTTTGGTGATGGGCCTAAGGTCATCAGCTTTGACGCATATTCGATCCACGAGATCGTCGCGTCGATTCCCTTTGTCGACGCAATTTACGACTGCCCGCCTGACCAAGGGCCTGCCGCAGGAGCTGGGCATATATTCGTGATTGACGAAGCCCATACCCTCGCTGAGGCGACCACAGCTGCAAAGGTCCTGCGGACCGGACTAGATGCTGACTTAGTCGCGCTACAGACGGAGTTCGATGCCGGGTGATACCAAGGGTGAGACGCAAACTGCTTCTGCGAATGGCTTTCCGCACTAACCGCCCGCAGCTTTACGCCGTCACCCGAGGTGCCTAGATAGCCTTCGAGGAGAGAGTTGAGTTCGAGTCCCTCTTCCACCGCCAGTGCGCCAGGCAGCAAAGCCTAGATATGCAGCGCCCGGCCGTAAGCGGCGAGGACGCTTTCGTGCATCATCTCGCTCAGCGTTGGGTGCGGGAAGACCGTGGCCATCAGTTCAGCCTCAGTCGTTTCCAGCGTCTTGCCGACGACATAGCCCTGGATCAGCTCGGTCACTTCGGCGCCGACCATATGCGCGCCCAGCAGTTCACCGGTCTTGGCATCGAAGACCGTCTTGATGAAGCCTTCCGGCTCACCCAGCGCGATGGCCTTGCCATTGCCGATGAAGGGGAAGGTCCCGGCCTTAACCGCATAGCCCGCTTCCTTGGCCTTGGCCTCGGTCAGGCCGACCGAGGCGACCTGCGGGTGGCAATAGGTGCAACCCGGGATGTTACGGCGGTCCATGGCATGGGGGTGGACATCCTTGTTGCCCAGTTCCTTGGCGATGCTTTCTGCAGCGATGACCCCTTCATGGCTGGCCTTGTGGGCCAGCCACGGCCCCGGCGTGACATCACCGATAGCCCAGAGGCCCTTCACATTGGTGCGGCCGTAATCGTCAATCGCGATGATCCCGCGCTCAGCCTTCACGCCCAGCGTTTCGAGCCCGATATTCTCGGTATTGGGGACGATGCCGACCGCGACGATTACATGGCTGAAATCGCTGGTGACGACCTTGCCGTCCTTACCCTTGATCGCTGCCTTTACGCCAAAAGTAGTCGCGTCGATCTTTTCGACCCCGGCCCCGGTCATGATGGTCATGCCCTGCTTGACCAGCGCCTTTTCGAGGAAGGCCGAAACGTCAGCATCCTCAACCGGCACGATCCGGTCCATCATCTCGACGACGGTCACCTGGCTGCCCATGTCATTATAGAAGCTGGCAAATTCGATCCCGATCGCGCCCGAACCGATCACCAGCAACTTGCTGGGCAACTCGGCCGGGGTCATCGCGTGGCGATAGGTCCAGACGCGCTTGCCATCGGCGGGGGCAAACGGCAGGTCGCGCGCGCGCGCGCCGGTGGCGAGGATGATATACTTGGCAGTCAGGGTTTCTGCGCCCTTCTCACCCGTCACTTCCAGCTTGCCGGCACCTTTCAGAACGCCGGTGCCCATGTGCACCGTGATCTTGTTCTTCTTCATCAGGTGCGTGACGCCCTGGTTGAGCTGCTTGGCCACGCCGCGGCTACGCTTGACCACAGCTTCCAAATCCGCACGGATATTGTCCGCCGCCAGGCCATAGGCGGCAGCGTGCTTCATGTTGTGCAGCACCTCGGCCGAACGGAGCAGCGCCTTGGTCGGGATGCAGCCCCAGTTGAGGCAGATACCGCCCAGGTTTTCGCGTTCGACGATGGCGGTCTTCAGGCCCAGCTGGGCGCAACGGATTGCCGCAACATAGCCACCCGGACCAGAGCCCAGGACGATAACGTCATAGAGTTCGGACATCGTTTTCTCCGGGGGGTCAGGCCAGCAGGCCGAGCGGCTGTTCGACCAGTTGCTTAAACGCCTGCATCAGCGCGGCACCATCGGCGCCGTCAATCGCGCGGTGATCGAAGCTGCCGGTGGCCGACATGACCGTGGCGACCGAGAGCGCGCCATCGACCACATAGGGCCGCTGCTCACCCGCGCCGACCGCGAGGATCATCGCCTGCGGTGGGTTGATCACGGCATCGAACTGCTTGATCCCGAACATGCCCAGGTTGGACAGGCTGGCCGTGCCGCCCTGATACTCATGCGGCTGCAGCTTGCCCTCGCGAGCCTTGCCAGCGAGCGCGGCCATTTCCTTGGAGATCTGCGAGACCGACTTGGCCCCGGCATCGACGATGATCGGTGTGATCAGGCCCGAAGGCGCGGCAACCGCAACCGAAATGTCCGAACGGGTGAACTTGCGCAGCTCATCGCCGGCAAAGCTGACATTACACTTCGGCACGATCTCCAGCGCCTTGGCCAGCGCCTTGATCATCAGATCATTGACCGAGAGCTTTACGCCCTGCGGTTCAAGCGCCTTGTTGAGTTCACCGCGCAGCTTAAGCAGGGCATCGAGCCGGACATCAACCGTGAGATAGATGTGCGGGATGGTCTGCTTCGCCTCGGTCAGGCGGCGCGCGATGGTCTTGCGGACGTTGTTGAGCTTTTCGGCTTCGTAGGGGATGCCAAAGTCCGGGGTCGCCGCCGCGGACGGTGCAGCAACCGCTGGTACCGGTGCGGGCGCCGCAGCACCGCCAGTTGCCCCCTCCACGTCTGCCTTGACGATCCGCCCGTTCGGACCCGTGCCGGTGACCTTGGCCAGATCGACACCCAGTTGCGAAGCAATGCGCTTGGCCAGTGGCGACGCCACCACGCGATCACCTGCGGTCGCCTTTGGTGCTGCCGAGACAGGAGCTGGAGTGGGCGCTGCCACCGGCGCGGGAGCTGGTTCTGCCTTGGCTGCCGGCGCAGCAGCCTTGGCCGCAGGAGCGGGAGCCGCAGCATCCTCGTCATCGCCGGCCAGCGTTGCGATCACGGCACCGACCTTCACACCTTCGGTTCCTTCCGGAACGGAGATGGCCACAATCGTGCCTTCATCGACGGCTTCGAACTCCATCGTCGCCTTATCGGTCTCAATCTCGGCCATGATGTCACCGGATGAAACCTTGTCGCCAACCTTCACCAGCCATTTGGCCAGGGTGCCCTCCTCCATTGTCGGGGAGAGCGCGGGCATCTTGATCTCGATCGGCATCGCTTGGTTAAGTCCTGCTGGGGAGTGGAATTGCCCTTACGTCTCTGGCCAAATCTTGACCGAAGGGCAAGGTTCCTTTGCGGAATACGATTGTGGCGGATATGATGGCCAACAAAGGGGCAAGACGATGCGCGTCTATCTGGTGATCATGGACGAGACCGACGAGGCCAGCGTGGCCTTGCGGTTTGCTGCGCGCCGGGCTGCCCGCACAGGTGGCGCGGTGCACCTCCTCGCGCTGGTGCCGCGCCAACCGTTTGTCGCCTTTGGCGGCATCCAGGCCACGATTGAGGAAGAGGCTCGGGTTCGCGCCGAAGCGGTGGTTACCAGTGCGGCGGGTGCAGTAATGGGCGATAGCCCCAACCCGCCAACCATCTCGGTGCGCCAGGGTGATGGCGTGCAAGTGATCCGCGACTACCTGACCGATCACCCTGAGGTATCGGCACTGGTGCTGGGTGCAGCGGCATCTGGTGGCCCCGGCCCGCTGGTTACCCATTTTGTCGGGATTGCCGGACAACTGCCCTGTCCGGTCTATGTGATCCCCGGCGGCATGAGCGACAGCGACCTTGAACGGTTAGGCTGAACGCCCCTAACGCTTTTTCCCCCGACCCTGATGCCGAATGTTGGCGGGCCTGCCGCGCTTGCCAACCAGGTGCTGGCCGCGCTTTTTCAGCGGCATGTGCATCGGCCGGCCGCGTGGCTCGATCGGTGCGCCATCGTGATCCTCTGGCTCGAACTT
>JBEEIN010000155.1:0-4121 GCA_041169825.1 Pseudomonadota bacterium | reverse complement strand
CGAGCTTGACCGCCGGTCCAATCAGGTTGCCCAGCTGCTGCGCGCGCGCGGAATCAAGATCGGCGATACGGTCGCGATCTGCATGGAGAACCACCCGTGGTTCTTCTGCCTGACCTGGGGTTTCCAGCGTTCGGGCGTGCACTATGTCGGCATTTCCAGCCGCCTGACCCCGCCCGAGATCGCCTATATCCTGGAAGACAGCGGCGCGAAGATCCTGTTCGGATCGGCCTATCTCGCCCCCACGCTGGACGAGGTCGGCAAACTTGCCCCGCAGGTGGAGCAGCTGCGCTTTGACATGCCGGGCGCGCTATCGGCTGAGGATGCCCTTGCCGCCATGCCCCAAACCCCGATCGCCGATGAGCGTGCCGGGGTGGACATGCTTTATTCTTCGGGCACCACCGGTCGCCCCAAGGGCGTGAAGATCCCGCTGCCCGAAGACCCGGCGATCGATCAGGCCAATGCCCTTGTGGGGCTGACCATGATGGCTTTCGGGATCAAGCCGGATTCGGTCTATTTGTCCCCCGCGCCGCTTTATCACGCCGCGCCGCTACGCTGGTCGATGACGATCCAGAAACTGGGCGGCACGGTCGTGGTCATGGAAAAGTTCGATCCCGAGGCGGCCCTCGCCACGATCGAAAAGTACAAGGTGACCGACAGCCAGTTCGTCCCCACCCACTTCGTCCGCATGCTCAAGCTGCCAGAGGACGTGCGCAAGAAGTACGACACCTCGACACTGAAATGCGCGATCCACGCCGCCGCCCCCTGCCCGGTGCCGGTCAAGCAGGCGATGATCGAATGGTGGGGTCCGGTGATCTATGAGTATTACGCCGGGACCGAAGGGAACGGCTTCACCTTCGTTACCAGTGCCGAATGGCTGCAAAAGCCCGGTACGGTGGGCAAGGCGCTGACCGGGATCATCCGCGTCTGCGACGAGAATGGCGATGAAGTGCCGCGCGGTACTGAAGGCCAGATCTTCTTCGAACCGACCGAAGGGATGGTGCCCTTCGAATATCACAACGATCCCGAAAAGACCCGCGATGCCCGCAACAAGCACGGCTGGTCGAGCCTGGGTGATGTGGGTTACCAGGATGAGGACGGCTACCTGTTCCTGACCGACCGCAAGAGCTTCATGATCATCTCGGGAGGGGTCAATATCTACCCGCAGGAGATCGAGAACCTGCTGGTCACCCACCCCAAGGTGGCCGACGCCGCGGTGATCGGCGCGCCCGATCCGGAAATGGGCGAGAAGGTGGTGGCGGTAATCCAGCCGCTCGACATGGCCCAAGCCGGTGAGGCGCTGGCGGACGAGATCCGCGAGTACCTTGCGGGCCAGCTCAGCCGCGTGAAGATGCCGCGCCAGATCGATTTCCGTGAGGCGCTGCCCCGCGAACTGACCGGCAAGCTCTACAAGCGGCTGCTGCGCGATGAATACAAAGCGGCCTATGAAGTCGCGCAAACCAAGGGGTAAGATTGATGACCGGACCCGTTGCCAGCCCCGCCGATGCCCTGGCGGTAATCGATCCCAAGTCCTATGCCGACTGGAATGCGGCGCTGGACCTGTTTGACCGGTTGCGGGCCGAGAGCCCGGTGGTCCGGATCGAAAGCCCGACCGACGATCACGAGCCCTTCTGGCTGGTAACCAAATATGACGATGTCATGCGCATTTCGAAGGACAACGCGACCTTCCTCAATGCGCCGCGCTCCGTGGTCTTCACCAATCGCGGGGGTGAGGCGCTGGCCCGGCAGGTTACGGCCCAGCAGGGTGATGAAAGCCCTAACCTGGTGGCCTCGCTGGTTGCCATGGACGCACCCAAGCATCCCAAGCTGCGCCGTCTGACGCAGGACTGGTTCATGCCCAAGAACCTGCGCAGCCTGGAAGGCCGGGTGCGCGAACTGGCCAAGGCGACGGTCGAGCGGTTCATCGCCGCCGGCGGGGAAACCGGCAGCGCAGACTTCGTCACCCATGTTGCCGCGCCCTATCCGCTGCACGTGGTCATGCAGATCCTGGGGGTGCCCGAGGAAGACGAGCCGAAGATGCTGTTCCTGACCCAGCAGATGTTCGGCGGGCAGGACGAGGATCTTTCCAAAAGCGGCATGGCCGACATGACGCCCGAGATGATCAGCCAGATCGTGTTCGGCGCCGTGGCGGAATTTGAAACCTATTTCGAAGGCCTCGCTGCCCAACGCCGCGCCAATCCGACCGATGACGTGGCGACCATCCTGGCCAATGCCGAAGTGGATGGCGAACCCATTTCAGCCCGTGACCGCGCCGGCTATTACATCATCACCGCCAGCGCCGGGCACGATACCACCAGCGCCAGCACCGCCGGGGCCATGCTGGCCCTGGCCAAGGACCCGGAACAGTTCGCCAAGGTCAAGGCCGACCGCAGCCTGCTGGCCAATATCGTTGAGGAAGCGATCCGCTGGACCACCCCGGTCCAGCACTTCATGCGGATGGCTAATGCTGACGTCGAGCTATCGGGCGTGAAGATCGCCAAGGGCGATTGGATCATGATCAACTATGTTGCCGCTAACCACGATCCGGCGCAGTTCCAGAACCCGCGCAAGTTCGATGTGACCCGCGACCAGACCCGCCACCTCGCCTTCGGTGCGGGTGCACACCAGTGCCTGGGGCTGCACCTGGCGCGGCTGGAAATGAAGCTGCTGTTCGAAGCGCTGCTCGATCGGATCGAGAGCGTCGAGCTGGCCGGCGAGCCACGCCGTGCCAAGAGCACCTTCGTCGGCGGGCTGAAAACCCTGCCGCTGCGCTTTACCGCCAACTAGGCGGCCAGCGGCAGCGGGTTCTCGTCCGCTGGGTACTCGATAGGTTGGTCACCCCAGTCGGCGGGGATGCCGGGAATGCTGGCAAGCCAGCCAATCCAATCGAAGCGGGTGTCTGTCTGGTCCATGAGTCGAAGGCTCTCATGGCCTTGTTGCAGGATGATGACGGCTTAGACCTGGCGCCATTCCCCTGGCGGCAGGCCATCGAGCGACCAGTCACCGATCGCCCAGCGCACCAGCCGCAGCGTGGGGTGGCCCACGGCGGCGGTCATCCGCCGGACCTGCCGGTTGCGTCCCTCGCTGATTGTCAGTCGCAGCCAGCAATCGGGCACGGTCTTGCGAAACCGCACCGGCGGATTGCGCGGCCAGAGTTGCGGCGGATCGATTCGCTCGGCCTGGGCCGGGCGTGTCATCCCGTCATTGAGCATCACGCCCCGGCGCAGCGCGGTGACTGCGTCGTCCCCCACCTCACCTTCCACCTGCACCAGATAGGTCTTAGGCAGCTTGAACTTCGGATCGGCAATCCGCGCCTGCAAGTGCCCATCGTCAGTCAGCAGCAGCAGCCCTTCGCTATCCCGGTCCAGCCGCCCGGCCGGATAGACCCCCGGCAGATCGATAAAGTCCGACAGCGTCGCCCGCGGCGAACCGGCGGTCCCCGCATCGGTGAACTGCGAGAGCACGTTCATCGGCTTGTTGAAGGCTATCAGCGTCATCGCGGTCCGGCTTAGTGCGCCATTGGTCGAAGCGGAAGGGCGATTGGCAGGATCGTTACTGGCCTGTAGCGGTAAACCCAGCTTCACTGAACTGGAGCGGCGCTCCATAGTGCCGAGCTGCCTAAGAGGGGACTGAACCAGATGACCAAGCTTTCGACCGGCCTTGCGGCCGTAACGCTCGCGCTGTTTGCCTCAACCGCGCTGTCCGCCCAGACCGCTGCTCCGGCTGCGGCCCCGACTGCGGCTACTGCGCAAGCCAGCGAAGATGCGCGCCTGACCCAGTTCCTCGACGCGGAATTTGCCGCCTATGTGAAGACCCAGCCGCAGCTCGCCACCCGCCTTGGCATCAAGGACGGTGGCGACAAGTGGAACGACATCAGCGACAAGGCTGCAGCAGCCGACGTCGCCTGGCGTCAGGCCAGCGTGGCGCGGATGAAGGCGCAGTTCGATCGCGCCAAGCTCTCGCCCGAAGGCCAGGTCAACTATGATATCTGGGCGCTGGAGGCAGACCGGGCCGCGCTGTCCAACAAGAACCGGGTCTATCGCCCGCCGTTCTATTCGCGGCTCTATTCGCTGCACAGCCAGATGCCGGACTTCCTGATCAACACCCATACGGTCAACGATGTC
>JBEEIN010000154.1:0-11601 GCA_041169825.1 Pseudomonadota bacterium | reverse complement strand
CGCTCGATCAGTTGCTCCACCCGACGCTTGATCCTTCGGCCTCGCGCGATGTGTTGGCCCGCGGCCTTCCCGCCAGCCCCGGCGCAGCTTCCGGTGCGATCGTGCTCGATGCCGACACCGCTGAAAAGCGCGCTGGCATGGGCGAAGCGGTGATCCTGGTCCGTGTTGAGACCAGCCCGGAAGACATCCACGGCATGCACGCCGCCAAGGGTATCCTGACCGCGCGCGGCGGCATGACGTCACACGCGGCGGTTGTGGCCCGCGGGATGGGCCGGCCCTGCGTCTCGGGCGCCTCGGCGGTTTCCATCGACATGACCAGCCGCACGCTGAAGATTGGCGCGCGTGAGTTGAAGGAAGGCGATGTCATCACCCTTGATGGCGCCAATGGCGAAGTCATGGCCGGCAAGGTTGCGACGATCGAACCCGAACTGGTCGGTGACTTTGGCACCCTGATGGCCTGGGCGGACCAACACCGGCGAATGAAGGTCCGCACCAACGCCGAAACGCCTGAGGATTGCCGCATGGCCCGCCAGTTCGGGGCCGAGGGGATAGGCCTGTGCCGGACCGAGCATATGTTCTTTGATGCGGGCCGTATCTCCGCTGTGCGCCAGATGATCCTGGCCGAGGACGAGGTGGGGCGCCGTGCCGCGCTCGCCAAGCTGCTGCCCGAGCAGCGCGCGGATTTCCAGGCGATCTTTGCGGTCATGGCCGGCCTGCCGGTCACCATCCGCCTGCTAGATCCGCCGTTGCACGAATTCCTGCCGCACAGCGAGGCCGATTTCAGCGAGCTGTCCGAAGCGATCGGCATCGGGATCGACACGCTCAAGCGGCGCGCGGGCGAATTGCATGAATTCAACCCGATGCTGGGCCACCGCGGCTGCCGCTTAGGGATCACTTTCCCGGAAATCTACGAAATGCAGGCGCGTGCGATCTTTGAGGCTGCCTGCGCGGTTGCCGCCGAGAGCGGTGAAGCGCCGGTGCCGGAAGTGATGATCCCGTTGGTCGCCACCCGCAAGGAGCTGGCTATCCTCAAGGCGCTGGTTGAGCGGACTGCCGAGGAAGTCTTTGCCGAGCAGGGTCGCCGGGTCGATTACCTGGTCGGCACGATGATCGAACTGCCGCGGGCGGCGCTGATGGCGGGGGAAATCGCAGAGGAGGCCAGGTTCTTCTCCTTCGGCACTAATGACCTCACGCAGACCACGCTGGGCGTATCGCGTGATGACGCCGCGCGGTTCCTGACGCCTTATGTGGAGCAGGGCATCTACCCGCGCGATCCCTTTGTCAGCCTTGACGTCGAAGGCGTGGGTCAATTGGTCGAGCTGGCGGCAGAACGCGGCCGCAAGACCCGTGGTGACATCAAGCTGGGCATTTGCGGTGAACACGGCGGCGATCCGGCCTCAATCGCCTTTTGCGAGGCGGTTGGCCTCGATTACGTCAGCGCCTCGCCCTACCGCGTGCCTATCGCCCGATTGGCGGCGGCGCAGGCCGCGCTTAACGCTTCCAGCCGCTGAGGGTGAGGATTTCGAAACGCTCTACGGTTCCCGTTCCAAAATTATGGTTTGCAATGGAATATTGATCTCGGCTGAGGGCGGGGCCGGACTGGGCAAGCACGTTGCTCAGGGCCTGCGCACGCAGATCGGCCAATAGACTGGCAAGGCTGCTGAAGCGGACGTCGAGCGGACGGCTGTCCACCACGGGGTCGGCCCAGCCCGCGCGCTGCAGCAATTGCCCACCGGCGCGAACATCCACCGCCGGATGAAGCCGTGGGGCGGGGCGGTCGCCATCGGCTGCCAGCATCGCCGCACGCAGGGCAGGCAGGCTGCCGGCACCAATAAAGCTGGCAATCGCCAGTCCGCCGGGTGCCAGGGCATTGCGGATGTGGATCAGCGCGCCGGGCAGGTCGTTCACCGTGTCGAGCGTGCCGAAGCTGGCGATCAGGTCAAATCCGGTTTCGGGGAAGGGCTGGTCATCTATAAAGCCATTGGCCGGCTCGACATGGCTCACCGCTGCGCCTTGAGCAGCCAGTTGGGCCAAAAGGCTGTCAGGCACCAGGCCGATGAGCAGCGCCCGCTTCGGCGCGTGCCGCAGGAAGGTCAGGCGCTCGAGCAGGTCCTCGGCCATGTCAGCCATCAGGTAGTCGGCAGCGCCCGGCCGTGCTTGCAGCGCCAGCGCGCGGCGGCGGACAGCAAGGCGGCGCTGGGGTGAGAAGATCTGAGGAGGGGTAGTGCCGGTCACGCCGCCGCACTGCCTTGCGCGGCGGGCCGGTGCAAGCAATAGTCGCCGGCAGATGCGGGTCGCTGCTGCTCTTGCTCCCTTGGTGGACCTGGTGTTCCCGCCACGCTGCCCCTTGTGCGGCGCAGCCTTGGCCGGGCAGGGCGGCCTCTGCGCGGATTGCTGGTCGGGCCTCGCCATACCTGGAGAACCGTGTTGCACTGCCTGCCAGCGGTCCTTCGGAGAAGGATCGCCCGATGGCATGGTCTGCGGGCCTTGCCTTGCGAACCCGCCCAAGCATGACGGCATCGCCGCCGCTACGCTGTATACCGAGGGATCGCGTAAGCTCGTCCTGGCGTTCAAGCACGGACGGAGGATTGCCCTCGCGCCCCTGCTAGCGCGCCTGATGGCCGCGAAGCTGCCCATGGTCGGGCCAGACTGGCTGATCGTGCCGGTGCCGCTGCACCGCTGGCGGCTGTGGCGACGCGGCTTCAACCAGTCAGCCCTGCTGGGTGGAGAACTGGCCCGGGCAACCGGGGCCGCATTGGTGGTCGATGGCCTGCTGCGACGCAAGGCAACACCGATGCTGGGTGGCCTTGGCCGCGCAGCCCGGATGCGGGCGTTGAGCGGGGCAATCGCGGTCCATCCAAAGCGGAGCAGCCTGTTCGCTGGAAAGTCGGTTCTGTTGGTCGATGATGTCCTGACCAGCGGATCAACCAGCGAAGCCTGCGTGAAGGCGCTGAAGCGCGCCGGAGCCAAGCAGGTGGTAATCGGTTGCTTTGCGCGCGTGCTTGATGAGGCGCTCGACCTGGTCTGAAAACGAAAACGCCCGGAGCATAGCTCCGGGCGTCCTCGTGACGAAACTGTCTGGCGACGCTTGCGCGATTAGGCAGTCCCCCTTTGACTGCCGCGCCAATTCCCTCATGCGGCGGCTCCATCGGTGGGAGCCGGCCCGGTCCCTGAACCTTGGCCGTTTGCTTTCCGCCGCGCCTGTTTCTCCGAAGATGCCGGTGCTGGGAAGTGACAAGCATCGGCCGTGCAGATTTTGGTCGACACATGTGGTTATCCTGCAACAAGAAGGCGCCATGACCACCACAACCGACGATCGCGAACAGGGCACAGCCTTTCTGCCCCGCTTTGATGCCAACGGGTTGCTGACCGCCGTTGCTGTCGATGCTGACAGCCGGGAAATGCTGATGCTGGCCCACATGGATGCGGAGGCCTTGGCCAAAACGCGTGAGACCGGGCTGGCGCACTTTCATTCCCGTTCGCGCGGGCGCCTGTGGATGAAGGGTGAGAGTTCCGGGCACGTCCTTAAGGTTGAGGAGATTCGTGTCGATTGCGATCAGGACGCCCTGCTGTTGATCGTCCGCCCAGCCGGCCCGGCTTGTCACACCGGGGCGACAAGCTGTTTTTATCGCAAGCTTAACGGCGATCAGCTGGTCCGCATCAGCAATTGACGCTTACGTAAAGGGAACCTAGAGAAAGCGGCGATGGACTCGCCGGTTTCCACTGCTCCCGCCCACGATGGTGCGCACCTTGAGCGTCCCGATGCCTTGGCGCGGGAAAGCTTTACCATCTCTGACCTGACAGCGGAGTTCGGCCTGACGGCGCGCGCGCTGCGTTTCTATGAGGATGAGGGGCTGATCGCCCCGGCGCGTCAGGGGCTCAGCCGGATCTATTCCAAACGTGACCGGGCCCGGCTTGCCTGGATCATGCGCGCCAAGAACGTCGGCTTCAGCCTGACCGAGATCAAGGAAATGATCGACCTGTACGATCTGGGCGATGGCCGGGTTGAACAGCGCCGGGTTACGGTTGCCCGCTGCAAGCAGCAGGTTGAGCGCATGCAGCAGCAACGCGCCGATATCGATGCAGCGATCAAGGAACTGACCGACTTCATCACGCTTGTCGAAAACATCGATCGCGCGCCGCGCGCCTGATCGACCTATCCAAACGAGGACCCCATGCCGGTTTACAAGGCTCCCACCCGCGACGCCCGCTTCCTGATCAACGAGGTTCTGCGTATTCAGGACTATGCCGCCCTGCCTGGATTTGGCGGTGCGACCCCGGACATGGTCGAGGCAGTGGTTGAGGAAGCGGGGAAGTTCTGCGCCGAAGTGCTCGCACCGATCAACCTGGCCGGCGATCAGGAAGGCTGCACCCGTCATGCCGATGGCACCGTGACCGCACCGGCCGTCTACAAGCCAGCCTTTGCCCAGTTCCGCGAGGCGGGCTGGTCAACCCTCTCGGCACCCGAAGAGTTTGGCGGGCAGGGCCTGCCGCATGTCCTGGGCATGCTGATGGAAGAATTCATGTCTTCCGCCAACCAGGCCTTCTCGATGTATCCGGGCCTCACTGCCGGGGCGATCTCGGCGATCCTGGCCAAGGGTTCGCCCGAGCAGCAGGCCAAATATGTGCCGAAGATGGTCACCTGTGAGTGGCTGGGCACGATGAACCTGACCGAACCGCAGTGCGGCACCGACCTCGGCCTGATCCGGACCCGCGCCGTGCCGCAAGCGGATGGGACCTATGCCATCACCGGTACGAAGATCTTCATCTCCTCGGGCGAGCATGACCTGACCGAGAACATCATTCACTTGGTCCTGGCCAAGCTGCCCGACGCCCCGGATTCGACCAAGGGGATCTCGTTGTTCATCGTTCCCAAGGTGCTGGTCAATGACGACGGTTCGCTCGGTGCGCGCAATGCCGTGTCGTGCGGTTCGATCGAGCACAAGATGGGCATTCACGGCAATGCCACCTGCGTCATGAACTATGACGGCGCGACCGGCTATCTGGTGGGTGAGGAGAACAAGGGCCTCGCCGCGATGTTCATCATGATGAACGCGGCGCGTCTCGGGGTCGGTATTCAGGGCCTGGCCCAAGCCGAAGTGGCTTACCAGAACGCGGTCAAGTACGCCGGCGACCGTCGCCAGGGCCGCGCGCTGACCGGCGCCGCCGAGCCGGCCGAAAAGGCCGACACGCTGTTCGTTCACCCCGATGTGCGGCGGATGCTGATGGATGCCAAGGCATTCACCGAAGGCATGCGGTCGCTCTGCCTGTGGGGCGCGTTGCAGGTTGACCTGAGCCACAAGGGCGCGAGCGATGAGGAGCGCCAGCTGGCCGATGACCTGATCAGCCTGCTGACCCCGGTGATCAAGGGCTATGGCACCGACAAGGGTTATGACGTCGCCACCAACATGCAGCAGGTCTTCGGTGGCCACGGCTACATCGAGGAATGGGGCATGAGCCAGTTCGTGCGCGATGCGCGTATCGCCATGATCTATGAAGGTGCCAACGGCGTTCAGGCGATGGACCTGGTCGGCCGCAAGCTGGCTCAGAACGGTGGCCGGGCAGTCCAGGCACTGTTCGCCCTGGTTGACGCCGATTGCGCGGCGGCAAAGGCCAAGCCCGAACTGGCCACCCTTGCTGCGGCGGTTGAGGCTGCCAATGGCGAGCTTAAGGCTGCGACCATATGGTTCATGGCCAATGGCATGGCCAACCCCAACCAGGTCGGGGCCGGGGCGCACCACTACATGCACATCATGGGCATCGTCGCGCTCGGGTCGCAGTGGCTGCGCATGGGACAGGCCGCGCTGGCGGCTTTGGCCAGCGGCAGCGGCGACAAGGCCTTCTACGAAGCCAAGCTGACAACGGCACGCTATTATGGCGAGCGCTTCTGCCCGGATGCCGCCGCGTTGCGCCGCAAGATCGAGGCGGGCAGCGAGGCGATCATGGCTCTGCCGGTTGAGGCTTTCGCTACGGCGTAAGCCCTACTCGGGAAGGAAGTCCGGCACCGAAAGGTAGCGTTCGCCCGTGTCGTAGTTGAAGCCGAGCACGCGCGAACCGGCGGGTAGCTCGGCCAGCTTCTGGGCAATCGCGGCCAGGGTCGCGCCCGAGCTGATGCCGACCAGCATGCCTTCCTCGCGGGCGCAGCGGCGGGCCATTTCCTTGGCATCGGCCGGGTCGACCTGAATAGCACCGTCGATCGCCTGGGTGTGGAGGTTGGCCGGAATAAAGCCCGCGCCGATGCCCTGGATCGGGTGTGGTGAGGGCTGGCCGCCCGAGATGACCGGCGAAAGCGTCGGCTCAACCGCCCAGGCCTTCATCTGCGGCCACTTGGCCTTGAGCGCTTCGGCGCAGCCGGTCAGGTGCCCGCCGGTGCCCACGCCGGTAATCAGCGCGTCGATCGGCGTATCGGCAAAATCAGCCAGAATTTCCTGCGCCGTGGTGCGGACATGGACCGCGATATTTGCGGCGTTCTCGAACTGCTGGGGCATCCAGGCGCCGGGCGTAGTCGCAACCAGCTCATGCGCACGCTCGATCGCGCCCTTCATCCCCTTTTCGCGCGGGGTCAGGTCAAAGGTGGCGCCATAGGCCAGCATCAGCCGGCGACGCTCGACCGACATCGATTCGGGCATGACCAGCACCAGCTTGTAACCCTTGACCGCCGCCGTCATGGCCAAGCCGATCCCGGTGTTACCGCTGGTCGGCTCGATGATCGTGCCGCCGGGCTTAAGGCTGCCATCGGCCTCGGCCGCTTCGATCATGGCCAGGCCGATGCGGTCCTTGATCGAGCCGCCAGGGTTCGAACGTTCGGACTTTACCCAAACCTCATGGTTGGGGAACAGCCGCGAAAGGCGAATGTGCGGGGTGTTGCCAATAGTGGCGAGAACGGAATCAGCCTTCATGGGGCAAGTCCTTCCTTCTTGGGGACATGGCGATATTGCGGGGCAAAGGTCTTTGCCCGGCGTAGTTCGGGGAATAGCACGGCCCAAGCAGCCGTCACCACAATCGCACCGATTCCACCGAGGGCAACGGCCCAAACCGCGCCGAACAGCCCGGCGGCCAGGCCAGACTGCATTTCGCCCAGCTCGTTCGATGCCGAGATTGCCAGCCCGGAAATGGACGATACCCGGCCGCGCATCTCATCCGGGGTATTGAGCTGGACCAGCGTGCCACGCACGAAGACCGAGACCTGATCCGCGCCGCCCAGCAGGGCGAGCATAGCCAGCGAAACAGGAAAGCTTTTCGACAGGGCAAAGCACAGCGTTGCCAAGCCGAACACCGCCACGGCCCATAACATCTTTGGTCCGACGTTTCGGGACAACGGAAAAAATGCAAGGAACAGGGCGACCAAGGCCGCGCCAAGGGCCGGGGCTGCGCGGAGCAGGCCCAGGCCTTCATCGCCTACATGCAGCACGTCATAGGCGAAGGCCGGCAGCATCGCGGTCGCACCGCCCAGCAGCACGGCGAACAGGTCCAGCGAGACGCAGCCGAGCAGGAAGCGCTCTCGCCAGACAAACCGCGCGCCTTCCGCAATCTGTCGCAACGGCGGCTCGGCGCTTTTGGGTTTCAACGGCAGCGGCTTAATGAACAGCAGTGCAATAACCGCAATCGAAAGCAGGACCGCTGACCAGATATAGGGCTGGGCTCCACCGCGGGCGAGCAGGAAGCCCCCCATCGCCGGGCCGAGCACCGAAGCGCTCTGCCAGGCAATCGAACCGGTGGCGACAGCCTTGGGCAGGATGTCAGCCGGGACAACGTTCGGCACGATCGAGCTGATTGCCGGACCGATGAACACCCGGGCCGCGCCATGCAGGGCTGCCATCAGGAACAGCAGCGGCAGGGTAACGAGGCCCAGCGTGTTTGCGCCGATCAGGATGACCGCGACTAGCAGATCGAGCAGTGATGATGCAGCGCCGACAAGCCGGCGGTCCATCCGGTCGGCCACCAGACCGGCTACCGGGGTCAGCAGCAGGAAGGGAATGAATTGCGCGAGGCCCAGTGTGCCAATCAGGAACGCGGCCTGTTTGGTATCGTAACCGTAATCGGTGCGGGCAATCTGATAGGTCTGGGCGGCAACCACCACGACCATAGCCGTGGTGGCAGCAACCGATGCGAACCGCGCAAGCCAGACCAGGCGGTAATCGCGGATCTGCAGCGGATGGGTTGGACTACTCACGCACCCGGAATGGCAGCGCCAAAGACGCTTGCCAAGCCGGGACTTGCTTCTTTCCTCAGAAGGAAAGCTTCGCGCTCAACCGGATGTCGCGGCCGGCGAGCGGCACGAAATCGCGGGTGAACGAGGCGGCGCGTCGGGCGGACACGTTGAACAGGTTGTTGCCGGCCAGGCTCAGCGTCAGTGGGCCTTCGTCGCCCAGCGGGTGCCAGATGGCCGAGAGGTTCACCAGGGTGAACGCCGCTACCGGCGTTTCAAAACTGGCGACGCGGTCCTGCTTGTCATTCCATTCAACCTCGCCACGCAGATGCAGCTTGCCGAATTCGAATTCGGCCCCGCCGCGCAGGCGCAGCGGCGGTATCCGCGGGACCGGCCCCACGCCCTTGAGCTCGGCATGGGTATAATCGCCCTGGGCGTCCAGCGTCAGCCCGCCGTCGGTCCACTCCATAACCTTCGCGCTGGCAGAGGCTTCAAAGCCCTGGAAGCGCGCCTTGCCCTGGGAATACTCGAATACCGGGAAGCCATCCTTCTCGATCCCGTTGGGCAGGGCGGCGATGAAGCTGTCAAAATCGGTCAGGTAGCCAGTGATTGCCAGTTCAAAGCCATCGCCATCGTAACGGACAAAGATTTCGCCGCCGTTGCTCGTCTCCGGTCGGAACGTGTTCTGGCCCTTTTCATAGGATTGAGTCGCAACGTGAAGGCCATCAGACAGTAGCTCTTCCGGTGCAGGAGCCCGCGCGCCGCGGATATAGCTGGCGCCTAGTTTCCAGCCCGGCGCAAAGCGCCAGGTGGCCCCGGCCGAGCCGCTCCACAGGTCATAGGCGCGATCAAAGCCAACGCTGCTGGCGCGAACAGTGGCGCGTTCATAGCGGCCGGCGCCTTCCAGTTCGACAGCCCCCAGCTTGACCGATTGCAGGGTGAACACACCAAAGCGGGTGACATCGTTGGTCGGGGCGAAGGCTTCGTTGCCAATGATCGAAAGCTTGCGGGTGAAATACTGCACCCCACTGCGGCCGCGCCAACCGTTCTTGTTATTCTGGACCAGATCGGCACGCGCTTCAAAGCCTCGGCCATTGAAGGTCGTGCCCGGCACATCGCCTTCGAGTTCGACATGCTGGTAATCGCCGAAGGCGCCACGGACCTGAAGCGAATCGAACAGCCCGTCACCCATTTCGACTGCCCCGCGCAGGTCAACGCGGGTCTGGCCAAGGTCGATCGACACCTGGTCCGCGCCGTGGCCGCCACTGCCGTGTTCTCCAGCTCCGGGGCGCGACGGCAGGCCATAGTGCATGTCCTGTCGCTGGACAGAGATGCCCAAGTTCCCGTCTGCATCGATGAACGCCAGGCCTGCACCAAGGGTGGTGCTCCGCGCAGCGGTGTTGGGGATCTTCCCGCTCAGGTCTGCAAGCTCGGTAAATTCATCGGCTTCGGTGCGATCGCCGGCAGCGCGATAAGCGGCGGCTTCGCCAAGCAGTTCAGCACGCAGGCTGGGCGAGTTTACATAACCAGGTACTTTGAGATCGTCGCTCTTGCGCCAGGCAGCGTCAACGTTGGCGGCCCATCGATCACCCAGGCGGAACTGGGCGGCGCTGGATAGGGCGCGTTCATTTGCCGCCGAGCCATATGATCCCAGTGCGTCGAATTTGATGCCATCGGGAACCGAGCGCGGGATGCGTTTGTCGAGCGCATTGACCGCGCCACCAATGGCCTGGCCACCAAACAGCAAGACTGCAGGGCCATGCAGCACGTCGATATGGTCAACGGTTAGGGCATCGAAAACCACGGCGTGGTCGGCGGAGACGCTGGATGCGTCGATTGACCCGATTCCATCGGTAAGAACGCGAATGCGATCGCCATCAAACCCGCGCAGCACCGGGCGCGAGGCGCCGGGGGTAAAGGACGTGGCTGAGACACCGGGCAGGCTGGAAAGGGTTTCGCCCAATTGGCCGCGCAGGCTCACTTCCAGCTTGTCACCTTCGATCGTGCTGGTGCTGTTCAGCAGGTTGAAGTTGACCGGCGGGTGACCGACGACAACGATCCCCTGATCGTCAGCATGTGCCTTTTCGTGATTGTCCGCGGCCTGATCGTTTTCGGCAAGAACGGCGGTGGGAAGGGTCGCGATGGCGAGGGCGGCAAGGCTCAGGGAGTGTTTCAGCATGCCGCGGCGTTTAAACGGCATGTTATATTATATCAAGCACCATTCGATCCGTTCGTCGATGGGCATCCGCTCTTTAGCGACCAGTTCAGCGGCGCGGCGGACGCAAGCGGGGATTGGGCTGCAGCGTATCGAGCAGCTTCATGAAGTCTTCCAGCCGGATGATCCGTTCGAACTGGAAGCCGGCGCGGTTACCGGCTGACCAGATCAGGTGCGCTTCGATCTGGCCGATCTGGGGCAGGCGGATCACAACCCGTTCACCCCGATCCAAGCCAGTATCACCCTCGGTCATAAAGCCGTTGGCGGAAATGTTGACAATCCGGAGTTGTAAGTCGCCAAGTCGGCGATGCTCACCGATAACACTGTGATCGACCGGATGCCGGGTCGCTTGGCGCAGGTCGGTAACTGTCAGTTGCGCTCCCGAAGCCATGCCTCGCGTCCCTCCATCACGGTTGATCGAAGCGGCACTGTGCAGGAATTGGGCAAATAAAGCGTAAACTAGTCGGCTGTTTTAGCCCTCAAGTGGTCAGGCCGGGCGGAGTACCCCGTGCTTCTTTTTCCCGGCTGATATGCGCAATTCCGCACCGCCCGGAATGTGATGGGCCTCGTCGGTCACGCTTGCGCCATCAATCCTGGCACCGCCTCCCGCGATCAGGCGCTTGGCCTCGCCCCGGCTTGCGGCAAAGCCGATCTCGACCAGGGCATCGACCAGGCCAATGCCGCCAGCCGGCAGTTGCAGTTCCGGCAGATCATCGCCCACGCCGCCGCCGGCAAAGGTTGCCGCGGCGGTTGCTTCAGCGGCCTTGGCCGCTTCATCGCCGCGGCAGAGCCGGGTGACCTCGTTGGCGAGGACGATTTTCGCCTGGTTGATCTCTGCGCCCGGAAGCGCTTCGAGCCGAGCGATTTCATCCAGCGGCAGGTCGGTGAACAGGCGCAGGAACTTGCCCACATCGCGGTCATCGGTGTTGCGCCAGTATTGCCAGAAGTCATAACCGGGCAGGGCATCCTCGTTCAGCCAGACAGCGCCCGCTGCGGTCTTGCCCATCTTGGCCCCATCAGCCGTCGTCAGCAGCGGGGTGGTTACCCCGAACACCTCGATGCCGTTCATCCGGCGGGTCAGTTCGATCCCGTTGACGATATTGCCCCACTGATCGCTTCCGCCCATTTGCAGGCGGCAAGCCTGGGTCAGGGCCAGCTCACGGAAATCGTAAGCCTGCAGGATCATGTAGTTGAATTCGAGGAAGGTCAGCGGCTGCTCACGCTCAAGCCGCAGCTT
>JBEEIN010000153.1:0-7949 GCA_041169825.1 Pseudomonadota bacterium | reverse complement strand
CTGCCGGAACAGGACCCCGCCGACGTCGCCTGGAAGCTGGTTGCCAGCAACCTTTCGGATCTGGCGGCCAAAGGCGCAGAGCCGCTGGGCGTGCTGCTGGGCTATCAGTTCGGCGCGGACGATGTGCGTTTCCTTACCGGGCTGGAGCAAGTGCTCGGGCATTATGGCGTGGCGCTGCTGGGGGGCGACACGATTGGCAGCAGCGGCGCGCAGGTGCTGGGCCTGACCGCCCTTGGCAGAGCCACGCACCGTCCGGTCCCGGCGCGCAGCGGTGCTCAAGTGGGCGATGCGCTGTGGATCACTGGGCCAGTCGGCGCAGCGATGCTGGGCTACGAGGCATTGCGCGATGGCAGCGGGGCGGACAGCACCGCTTTTCGCCGCCCGCAGGCGCTGCTGGCGGAAGGCCGGGCGCTCGCGCCCGTGGTAACCGCCATGATGGACGTCTCCGACGGGCTGCTGCTCGATGCCAGCCGCATGGCCCGCGCCGCGGGCGTATCGTTCGCAATCGAGAGCGCAGCCGTGCCGATCGCCGGCCCCGAAGCGCGTCGCGCCGATGCCTTGCGCTGGGGTGAGGATTACCAGCTGCTGTTCACGCTGCCTGCGGGAACGGAACCCCCGATAAGGGCCTTCCGCATTGGCGATGCGTTGGCTCTAGGGGAAGCCGCAATCGTGCTGGACGGTTTTGCCCTGACCGAAACCGAAGGCCTTGGATTCGAGCATCGCTAAAGCGGCGAAACGTCCACCCCCCGCGCCTTGAGGATGGGCTTGAGCGCGTAATAGGCTTCCTTGGTCCGGTGGTTGGGAATGCCGGGATAGAGGTGGTGGACGATGTGGTACTGCATCCCCATCGACAGCACATGGCCCAGCCGGCTTTTGAACACATAAGTGTTCTCATAACGTCCCATTTTGCCCTCACGCGGGTGATGCGGCGCCCAGGACAGGAAAAAGCGGATATAGCTGAGGCCGATATGCCGCGGCAGCCACCAGATCAGCGCGGCCTCGATCGCATAGCCGTTCCAGGCCATGGTGAAGAGCGTGGCCATAAACACCAGTTGCAGGACCATCGTTTCAACCAGTGCACGGCGGGCGATTGGGGTGCCCATCTCCGCCAGGATCCGCTTGTAGTGATGGATTGACCCATCGACCCCGGGCTGGCGGTTGTACCAGGTCTTGTACCAGGCCGCCCACATATTGGGCGCCTCGTCAGTATAGTCGGGATCCTTTTCGGGATGGTTGCAGTGATAGTGATGCTCAAGGTGCATCAGCCGCGCCATCGAGAAGGGAAAGACAATCGGGATAGTCGAAACCGCGCCAACCGCCTCGTTCAACCAGCGGGTTCTGCTGCCCGGGCGGCCAATGTTGGAATGCATCGCCTCGTGGCTGGTCACATAGCCACCGACGCAGAACACGCAGGACAGGACAAAGGCCAGCGGCAGGTTGAGCAGGCCCATGATCGCCAGCGGAAAGAAGGACAGCCAGACCGCAAAGCAGCCAAAGGCGGCCACGGCGTAGGGCCACATCGCCCCACCGTGAAATTGGCGCGCGATCGCGATCTCTTCCTTGCGCAGGCCGCGCCGGGTGTAGCGGTCAAGCCCACTGGCCCCAAGCAAGAGCGCGGCGCGATCCTGATCCGCAGGCGCACTGGGTGCAAGCAGGTTCACCTCGCTCACAGCCACCGCCCCCGCAGGTTGGCGACCAGGCCCCAGAGGCCACCGACAGTCAGCCCGAAGGCGATCCGGCTTAAGCCTAAGGGAGCCGGCAGGTGCCACAGCGCCATCAGCTGGGCGACCAGGGGAGCAATAAAACCGATGCCGAAGAAGAACGGCATCCATGCAAGGACTTGCCTGAGGACAGCAGCCATGGCGTTAACTTCCCACAAACCATCAATACACGCAGTATTGCTTGGTTTTGCACGTTACACCAGCAGTAATCACCTATGCCCAAACCGGCAAGCAGCGGCGCGGGGAAAAGCCCGCGCAATATGATTGCATGCCCAGAAACTGTCCTATAGCCTCCCGCCCAGCCCCGCATTCGCGGGGTTCCGATTATCAATAATAAGGGGGAGCGAACTCGTGGATCTCGTCACGCTCGCAATCATCCTGGGTCTGGTAGCCGTGGTTTACGGCTTTGTTACCAGTCGCCAGGTTCTCGGCGCGTCCGCCGGGAATGCCAAGATGCAGGAAATTGCCGCCGCAATTCAGGAAGGCGCGCAAGCCTATCTGAAGCGCCAGTATACCACTATCGCCATCGTCGGCGTGGTCGTTGCGCTGATCATCGTCGCCACGCTTGGCGCGATCTCGGCCACCGGCTTCGTGATCGGCGCGGTGCTTTCCGGCGTTGCCGGCTTTATCGGGATGAACATCTCGGTCCGGTCGAATGTCCGCACGGCTGCTGCGGCCCAGTCGGGCCTGCAGGCTGGCCTTACCCTGGCGTTCCGCGCCGGGGCGATCACCGGCATGCTGGTGGCTGGCCTCGCGCTGCTCGCCATTGCGGTGTTCTATTACTACCTGACCGCCGTGGCCGGCTACACCGTGGGCGGCGAGGACCGCACCGTGGTTGATGGCCTGGTCGCCCTCGCCTTCGGTGCCTCGTTGATTTCGATCTTCGCGCGTCTTGGCGGCGGGATCTTCACCAAGGCTGCCGACGTCGGTGCCGACCTGGTCGGCAAGGTGGAAGCAGGCATTCCCGAAGACGATCCACGCAATCCGGCCGTGATTGCCGACAACGTGGGCGATAACGTGGGTGACTGCGCCGGCATGGCTGCCGACCTGTTCGAAACCTATGTCGTGACCGTTGGCGCCACCATGGTGCTGACTGCGCTGCTGCTGAAGGGCCTGGGCGATGCTCTGGCCCCGATGATGGCGCTGCCGCTGCTGATTGGCGGCGTTTGCATCGTCACCTCGATCATCGGCACCTATTTCGTCCGTCTTGGTGGCGGCACGAACATCATGGGTGCCATGTACAAGGGCTTCCTGGTCACTGCCGTCCTCTCGGTTGGCGCGATCTGGTGGGCGATTTCCTATGCTCTGGGCGGCATGGAAACCGCGATGAGCTATACCATCCTTGACTCGACGGTAAGCTTCACCGGCCGCGTGCTGTTCTATTGCTCGCTGCTCGGTCTGGTCATCACCGGTCTGATCATTTGGATCACCGAGTACTATACCGGCACGAACTATCGCCCGGTCCGCTCGATCGCCAAGTCGTCGGAAACCGGCCACGGCACCAACGTCATCCAGGGTCTGGCAATCAGCCTTGAATCGACCGCACTGCCCACCATCGTGATCTGCGCCGGCATCATCATTGCCTACCAGCTGGCTGGCCTGATCGGGATCGCCTATGCGGCGACTGCGATGCTGGCTCTGGCCGGGATGGTCGTGGCGCTCGACGCTTACGGTCCGGTTACAGACAATGCCGGTGGCATTGCCGAAATGGCCGGTCTGGATGACTCGGTCCGCGAAAAGACCGACGCGCTCGATGCCGTGGGCAATACCACCAAGGCCGTGACCAAGGGCTATGCCATCGGTTCGGCCGGTCTGGCAGCACTCGTGCTGTTTGCCGCCTATACCACCGACCTGCGTGAGTTCTTCCCAGACCTGACCGTCAGCTTCAGCCTGGAGAACCCCTATGTGATCGTCGGCCTGCTGCTGGGCGCACTGCTCCCGTACCTGTTTGGTGCGATGGGCATGACCGCCGTGGGCCGCGCCGCCGGTGACGTGGTGAAGGACGTGCGTGACCAGTTCGCCAACGACAAGGGCATCATGACCGGCAAGTCCAAGCCGGACTATGCCCGTACCGTTGACCTGGTGACCAAGGCCGCGATCAAGGAAATGATCATTCCGTCGCTACTGCCGGTGCTTGTCCCGATCGTGGTCTATTTCGTGATCACGGCGGTTGCCGGTCAGGCCAATGGCTTTGCCGCGCTGGGCGCGCTGCTGCTGGGCGTGATCGTTGGCGGCCTGTTCGTCGCGATCTCGATGACCTCGGGCGGTGGCGCCTGGGACAATGCCAAGAAGTACATCGAAGACGGCAACCACGGCGGCAAGGGCTCTGAAGCCCACAAGGCCGCGGTTACCGGTGACACGGTGGGCGATCCTTACAAGGATACCGCCGGTCCGGCCGTCAACCCGATGATCAAGATCACCAACATCGTCGCGCTGCTCCTGCTCGCGGCGCTGGCTGCGGCACATTGAGTCGGCATTAGCCGCTCACCCGCCGCAGGGTGAACAAGACCCCGTCCGGAGCGATCCGGGCGGGGTTTTCTGTTG
Source organism: Pseudomonadota bacterium (assembly GCA_041169825.1). GTDB lineage: Bacteria > Pseudomonadota > Alphaproteobacteria > Sphingomonadales > Sphingomonadaceae > Novosphingobium. The sequence goes on along the minus strand of JBEEIN010000153.1, from coordinate 3,684 downwards.
GAATCTGGTCCTTTGGCCCATTGCACAGCGCACGGCATGCGTTAGGTTCCGCAGATTACGGCGGTGTGGGCCGCCCCCCATTGGAGGTTTGCAAGTGCCTGGAAAGAACATCCTGCTTGGCGGCATGCTGGCCGCTGCGTTCGGCTTGACGTTCGTCACCCCGCTATCCGCTCAGAGCCAGGTGGGTGCCGCGAACGACATTGTGGTCAAGGGGATCAAGGGGCGGGTGCCGACCGAGGTGTTTGGCAAGCGGCCGTTTATGCGCAATCCGACGATTTCTCCGGATGGCACCAAGATCGCCGTGATGATGAGCCGCAACGGGATCGACAACCTCGGCATCATTGACCTGACCAAACCCGGCAGCCCGCCCAAGTTCTTCGCCCGAGCCGAAGAATTCCGCGAAGCCGGGGACCGCACAGTTGGCAGTTGGTCCTGGGTGGGCAATCGCACGGTGCTGTTTACCGTCGCCTCCCGTGAAATCATCGGCGGACGACGAGCGGACTTGCTGCGCTATGTCGCCTATGACGTGGAAACCGGGGCATTGCTGCCGCTGGCATGGGAAGGCGCATCGGGCAACGGCATCCGGATCCTCTATCGCGACCACGCCAAGGAACGGGTGCTGATGCAGCGCACCTCGTTCCGCAACGAGCAGAACGAGTTCCGCCCCGAGGTGATCGACCTTGATGTGCGCACCGGCAAGTTCACAACCGTGCAGCGCCCCAATGTCTTCGTCAGCCAGTGGCTCGCCGATGGGAAGGGCGTGATCCGTGCTGCCGTCGGCAGCGACGAGGACGGCAAGCAACGGCTGATGTACCGCTCAACGCCTGACGAACCGCTGAAGACCATTTCGAATGAAAAGGACCCCACCTTCACCGGCACCCAGATCACCCCGGACATCTTCACTTTGGACGGTGACATTGCCTATGCCACCAGCAACAAGGACGGATTCCGCAAGGTTTACCGGATCAACATGGCGACGCTGGAAGTTATTGGGAAGCCAGTCTTCGAAGTGCCCGGCCACGACGTGAACGGGCTTATACCCAGCAAGGACGAAACCCGCCTGATCGGGGTGCGATATACCACCAACAAGCAGCGGACCCGCTGGTTCGATGGCCGTCTCAATGAAATCCAGAAGTTCTTCGACGAAGATTTCGGCGTCGGCAACGCGCAGATCATGTCGGCGAATGATGACTTTACCAAGCTGGTCGTCTTCATCGCCAAGCCATCGGAACCCGGTACCTATTTTCTCTACGACACGGTCAGCGGCAATCTGGGCATTCTGGGCAATTTCCATCCCGAATTGCAGGATGCCGACCTGAACCCGACAGAGACAATCCGCTACAAGGCCTCTGATGGGCTAGAGATTCCCGCCGTCGTCACTTACCCGCGCCATCGCCCAAGCCGCAAAAACCTGCCGGTGATCGTAATGCCGCATGGTGGCCCCTTTGGCGTCCGCGACGAAGAGGAATTTGGCTTCTTTCCCTGGCATCAGGCGATGGCCGAACTGGGCTACGTCGTGATCCAGCCGAACTATCGCGGCTCCGGCGGCTACGGGAAGCAGTTCGTGCTCGAAGGCCGCAAACCCAGTGGCTATGGTCAGCGGATGCAGGACGATCTTAACGATGCCCTGACCTGGTTCGGCCAGACCGGGCTGATCGATCCTAAAAGGGCCTGCATCATGGGCTGGTCCTATGGCGGCTATGCCACCGCCCGCGGTGCGCAACGCGATCCAAAGGTCTGGAAATGCGCTATTGCCGGAGCTGGTGTTTATGACTTCCCAATGATGAAGGCGTTTGACCTTGGCACCTTCGGCAGCTTTGGCGCAAACTTCCAGGCGACTGCGGACAACCTGGTGGCCATTTCATCGGCACGGAATACCGATGGCCCATGGGCACCAATCCTGATCGTCGCCGGCCTGCGTGATGCCCGTATCCCGATTGAGCAATCGCGAACGCTGGTTTCCCGCCTGAAGGCTTCCGGCAAGCAGGAGGGGGTGGACTTCCGCTACGTTGAGCAACCCAAGGGCACCCACAACCTGCCCTATGAGGAAGTGCACATCGAGTGGCTGGTCGAAGCTGAAAAGTGGGCGGACCGGTTCAACCCGGCCTATATCCCGTCGGATAGCGACTATGCCCAGAAGCCGGCTATCGACCCCCGCTTCCAGAAAGCGACAGCGATGTCTGCTGCGGCAGGCAAATAGGCACCGCGCGGCGGTTCCTCTGCCCTCGCGGGGATAGCGCAGGCAATTTAACCGCCCGGCTAAAACCGGATTGACGGGCGCAGGTGGTATCCGCAAAGGGCGTGGCATGGACACGCCCGATATCTCGCCCGAACGCCTCGTTTCCGGCCTGGTGCGCCTGCTGACGGTTGAACCGGACGGCGAGGACCACTTTCACGGTCGCCGCAAGAAGGGCGGGATTGGCCGGGTGTTCGGGGGCGAGGTGATCGCCCAGGCGCTCAACGCGGCCCAGGCGACAGTTGAGGAAGGCCGCGCGGCCCATTCGCTGCACGCCTATTTCCTGCGCGGCGGCAGTGAGGAGCACCCGAGCGAATATCAGGTCGCGCGCGATTTCGATGGCGGATCGTTTTCCAACCGCCGGGTCGTCGCCAGTCAGCAGGGCCGCCCAATCCTGAACCTGACGGCTTCCTTTCAGAAGCATCAGGAAGGCCTGTCGCACCGCGATGCAGAAATGCCCGACGTGCCGCCACCCGAGGATCTGGAGCCCGAAGCAGACGTGCGCCGCCGTTTTGCCGAGCAGGCGCGACCCGAGGCGCGCCATCATTTTCTGACGCCGCGCCCAGTTGAAATGCGGGCAGTTGAAGGCCGGCATTGGATGAACCCACAGCCGGCTCCGCCGCGCTCGCACTCATGGTTCAAGACCGTGGCACCGCTGCCCGACGATCCGGCGATCCACCGCGCCGTCCTGGCCTATGCCAGCGACATGACCCTGCTGGGCACTTGCGCCCTGCCCCATGGCCTGTCCTGGGCGCGCGGCGAAGTGATCAGTGCCAGCCTGGATCACGCGGTCTGGTTCCATGACGATTTCCGCTGCGACGAATGGCTGCTCTATGCCACCGACAGTCCGTGGTCCGATCGCGGACGCGGGTTCAACCGTGGCCGGATTTTCACCCGCGATGGACGCCTGGTTGCCAGTGTCGCGCAGGAAGGGATGATCCGGCGGGCGACGCCGAAGGGCTGATCAGGCAGGGTGCATCAGCCGCCCGGATGATAAAAATCATAGACCGTCTGGGCCACCGTGGCGCTGACGCCCGGTGCGCGCTGTAAATCCTCAAGGCTCGCCGCCCGGACCTTGCTTACCGTGCCAAAGTGCAGCAGCAGCGCACGCTTGCGTGCCGGGCCAATGCCGGGGATTTCGTCCAATGGGCTGGCGGTGATGGCCCGGCTGCGCTTCTCTCGGTGCGCGCCGATTGCAAAGCGGTGGACCTCGTCACGCAGCCGCTGGAGGTGGAACAGCAGCGGGGAATTCTCGGGCAGCATCTTCTCACGCCCATCGGGAAAATGGAACACTTCGCGCCCTTCGCGCCCATGATGCGGGCCCTTGGCAATGGCGATCAAGGGCACGTCCTCGATCCCCATGTCCTCCAGCGTATCGCGCGCGGCGGACATCTGCCCCTTCCCGCCGTCGATCAGGACCAGATCGGGCCACATGCCGCCATCGCGAT
>JBEEIN010000152.1:0-10440 GCA_041169825.1 Pseudomonadota bacterium | reverse complement strand
CAGCATCGGCCCGGCCCATCCGGCCCAGCAAGGCAACGGCCAGTTCCAGCCGACTGTCGCGCGGATGACCGGCCGCCTGATGCAGCAGCCGCCCATCGTCGAGCGCATATTCGCAGCTGGGCGCATCGGCATGATCAAGCCTGTTAAGCTTCAACAAGACCAGGATTCCCGGCACACGCTTGAAAATCTGCGCAGTGTGGCGCCCGTTGCGATGCAGAATGCTTCCCGGCCCAAGCGCGGAGACGGATTGATCCAGTTCCACGCCGCCCGGACGCTGTCCGGCAATGCGCACCAGTTCGGTCTCTGCGCTTCCGGCAAGAACGTGATCCCAGCTCTCATTGCCGGCAAAGGTTACTGACCGGGCTGGGGGCTTGAGCGCGAGCCCGGCACCGTCGATTGCCTGCAACGCCAGGCTCGCGCCCTGGCAACGCACCAGCACCAGCGTTGCCAAGGTCCGGTCGCACTGGTGGCGCATCGGGACCTGGCCAAGCGGGTCGCGCTGCAGCTCGGCAAGCAGCCAGTCGGTCAGGCCGTCAACCAAGGCGGCAGCGGCGCAACGGCCTGGCATGAACAGTGCGTGCAAGGCGGGGAGCGATTCCAGCGCTGCACCACTAGCGAAGCGGGGCAGCTCTGCCTCTAGCTTGGCACCAGGGCCGGCTTCGCGCCATGCCGCCGACTGATCAAGCAGCCGCTGCTGGATCCGGCGCTGCGGGGTATCGTCTCCCCGCAGCGCCATCAGTTCCGGTCCGATCAGCATCCGGACATTTCCCTTATGGGACGCCTTTGATCACGTCGTAAACGAACGACATCATCATGATCAGGGTGTCGTTCGATTGCAGCCCCTGCGCAGGGTGGGCCAGGCTGCCGAACACGCCGGTCAGCACATCGAGATCGGGCAGATTGGAAATATCGATCTTGGGCAGGTTCATTTTTCTTCCCCTGAGTTCGGCGCAAGGCGGACTTGCCTTGCCACCGCAACGTCGACGAAAGAGGCCCGAAAAATGAAATTAAAAGATTGTAATCGGCAGCCCGCGCCAGCAGAGAAGCGGCAATGAGCCAGTCCCCGCCCAGCATCGTGCCGCCCGGCACGGAGTTCGATCCCTCGCTCGCCTCGCGGATGATGACGCGCCACGGCCATGGCGGCTGGCTGGGCATCCGCTACCACGATCATGGTGACAACTGGGTGGAACTGGCCCTGCCCTGGCGTGAGGAACTGGTCGGGATCGATGGCCAGGGCGTGCTGGCTTCCGGGCCGATCATCAGCCTGATGGACAACGCCACTTCGATGAGTGTCTGGACGCTGAACAAGCGGTTCGTGCCGCATGCCACGCTGGACCTGCGGGTCGATTACATGCGCGCGGCCAAGCCGGGCGAGACGATCATCGGCCGGGGGGAATGTTACAAGCTGACGCGGACGATCTCGTTCATTCGCGGCATCGCCCATGATGGGGATCCGGCTGACCCGGTGGCCCATGTTACCGGCACCTTCATGGCCACGCATGGATCATACCTGTGAACAGCCTGCCACCCTATGCCCAGGCGCTGGGCATCGAGATTGACCACGACGAATCCGGCGAGCCGGTGCTGAAGGTGGACTATTCGAACCGCGTGGCCGGGCGGCCCGGCTTCCTGCATGGCGGCGCCATGTCGGGCCTGATGGAGATGGCCGGTTTTGCCGCGCTGCAGGCCGAACTGGATCGCCGGGGCGAAACGATGCGCCTGAAGCCGGTCAACATCCAGGTGGAATTCATGCGGGGCGGGACCGAGCAGGTGACCTATGCCAAGGGTACCGTGACCCGCGCGGGCCGTCGTGTTGCCTTGGTCAATGCCGAAGCCTGGCAGGATGACCGGAGCAAGCCGATCGCCCTAGCGCAGATCAAGGTGTTGCTGATCCCAGCCGAATGATCACGGTTAGGCCGGCTTCGTGCGCCACCCCGCCCCCCGGATCAAGCCTGATCTGCCGCGCATCGGCGCGGAACCGGCCAAGGATTGCACCGGGAACACCAGCCTCATAGGCCACGCAATCAGCACTACCGAGCCAGCGGGCCTCGCGCAGAGTCAGATCGTCCGGGTCGGCCGATCGCAAGACGATTTCCGCAACCCCGCCAGCCACCGTTTCAGCCCCCGCAAGCCAAGCTGCGACATCCGACCCGCCTGCCAGCGGATCCAGCGCACCGCCCGCGGCAAGGGCAGCATCCATTACCCGGCGGCGCTCCCTGCCATCAGGCCAACGGGCCTTCATCGCATCACGCGCCGCGCCCAAGGCCTCGGCCAATGCCCCCAGCGTGGTGGGCAGCAAGCCTTCCAGCCGCAAGCGCAGCGCCTTGGCGAGACCCGCTGAAACCCCGCCAGTCGACACGGCGACAAGCACCGGACCGCGCTCCAGCAGGCTGGGCGTGGTGAAATCGCACAGGTCCGGCCGATCGACCACGTTGACCAGCAGGCCGCGCGCCTTGAGGCTATCCGCCGCTGCTTCAGGCTCGTCGAGCGCCACGAAAGCCAGCCGCGCTTGTTCGTTGCCGGCATCGACAATGACTGCTCCCGACCGCTCCAGCAGGTGGCGCTTGGCCTCGGCCGCCTCGCCCTCTCCCAGCACGATCACCGGCTGGCCAGCCAGGCGGTGGAACAGGGGCAGGCTATGCAGCATCAATCAAGCCAGGCCGGCACACGCTCGGCGGCGGAGATCGCCTCGGGGACAATCCGATCGGCAACGACCGCATACTGATCGCCATCGACCATGACTTCGGCGACAAAGCCACGGCTGTTGTAGGACGAGGCCATGGTCGCGCCATAGGCTCCGGCGGTGCGGAACACGGCGAGGTCACCGGCGACCAGCGCGTCAATCTCACGGTCCATGGCAAAGGTATCGCCGGTCTCGCAAATCGGGCCGACGATATGGGCCGTCATTCGCTGGCCAGTGGGCTTCACTGCTTCGAAATCGTGCCACGCGCCGTACATTGCCGGACGCGCCAGATCGTTCATCGCCGCGTCGACGATCACGAAGGGTGTGTTGTTGGAGCTGCGCTTGACACGGATCGCACGGGTCAGCAGCAGGCCCGCATTGCCAACAATCACGCGCCCCGGCTCAAACATCAGCGTGACATCCCAGCCCCCGCAGACCCGGGCCACCATGGCCCCATATTCAGCAGGGCTTGGGAAGACATCGCCCGCCTTATAGGGGACGCCCAGCCCGCCACCGAGGTCGGCATGGGTAACGGTCTGGCCATTGGCGCGCAGTTCGGCAATCAACGCGCCAACCTTGATAAAGGCATCTTCAAGCGGCTGGAGGTGCTGCAGTTGGCTGCCGATGTGTACCGCAACACCGCGCATTTCCAGACCGGGAAGCGCAGCCAGACGGGCATAGATACCGGCGGCGCGGTCAATCGGCACGCCGAACTTGTTCTCGGCCTTGCCGGTTGAAATCTTCTCGTGCGTCCGGGCATCGACATCGGGATTGACGCGCAGCGCGCAGGCCGCCCGCTGGCCACGGGCAGCGGCCACGGCAGCCAGCTCGATCCCCTCTTCCTCGCTCTCGATGTTGAACTGGCCGATCCCGGCATCAAGGCCCTGGACCATTTCACGCTCCAGCTTGCCAACGCCGGAAAAGACAATGTCCTTGCCCGGCATCCCGGCTGCCAGCGCCCGGGCCAGTTCCCCGCCCGACACGACATCGGCGCCAAACCCTTCGCGCTGCATCACGCGCAGCACGGCGAGGTTCGGGTTGGCCTTGATCGCGAAAGCAACGTGCTTCTTCGGCAGGGCTGACAGCGCCTCGTTAAAGACCCGGGCGTGGCGTTCCAGCGTGGCGCGCGAATAGACGTAGACTGGCGTGCCGATTTCCTCGGCAATGCGGCTCAGCGGAACGCGTTCGGCGTGCAGCTCGCCGTTGATGATCTGAAAGTGGTCCATGAATTCTTACTCGGCGGAAGGAGGCAGGTCGAAAGGATCGTCAGCACGTTCTTCCGATCGTTTTCGCAACTCGACGCTGCGTTCCGGGGCGGCCTGGGGCGAGGTTTGCAGCAGCGCCTCGGCCTTGGGCCGATCCTCGCGGCCATAGGGCGCGGGCGGCAGGTCCTGACCAGCCTTGGGTTTGAGGTCCGCCTGCTGTCCGCAGGCGCCAAGCGCCAGCAAGAGGACGGCGGGAAGGACACGGCCACGCATTGCGGTTACTCCAGGCCCAGCGCCACGCGCGCTTCGGCCACACGCTGCCTTACCTGTTCAGGCGCGGTTCCGCCATAGCTGGCCCGCGAGGCAACCGAGGCATCGACTGACAAGGCGGCAAACACCCGTTGATCGATCCGCGCGTCAATCGCCTGAAGGTCGGCCAGCGGCAGGGCATCAAGCGCCACGCCCCGGCTCTCCGCCAGCTTGACCGCGGCACCGGTGATATGATGCGCCTCGCGAAAGGGAATATTGGCCTGGCGGACCAGCCAATCGGCAAGATCGGTCGCCGTGGCATAGCCCAGTTCCGCCGCCGCCCGCATCCGTTCGGTGCGGAATGTGGTGCCGGCAACCATACCCTCCATGGCCGCAAGGCAAAGGGTCAGCAGACCGGCGGCTTCGAAGACCGGCGGCTTATCGTCCTGCATGTCCTTTGAATAGGCGAGTGGCAGGCCCTTCATCGTGATCATCAGGCTGGTCAGGCTGCCGATGATCCGTCCGGCATGGCCCCGCACCAGTTCAGCCGCATCCGGGTTCTTCTTTTGCGGCATGATCGAGCTGCCGGTCGACAAGGCGTCGGGCAGCGCGGCAAAGCCAAAGGGCTGGCTCGCCCAGATGATGAATTCTTCCGCCAGGCGCGAAAGGTGCAGCGCGATCTGCGCGGCCGCCATCAGGTAATCGAGCGCGAAATCGCGATCTGAGACCGAATCGAGGCTGTTGCGGGTTGGCTCGGTAAAGCCCAGCGCGCGGGCCGTGGCCTGGCGGTCGATCGGGAACCCGGTGCCGGCCAGGGCTGCCGCGCCCAAGGGTGACTGGTTCATCCGCACCCGCGCATCGGCCAGGCGCGAGCGGTCGCGCGCGGCCATTTCGTAATAGGCCATCAGGTGATGGCCCAATGTGACCGGCTGGGCCGTCTGGAGGTGGGTGAAGCCCGGCATGATGCTTTCCGCATGCTCGCCAGCGCGCGTGACAAGTGCGATCTGCAGCGCCTTCAGGCCGGCATCGGCCTGATCCAGCGCATCGCGCACCCACAGCCTGAAGTCGGTTGCCACCTGATCATTGCGGCTACGCGCGGTGTGCAGGCGACCTGCTGCCGGGCCGATCAGTTCGGCCAGCCGGCTTTCCGTGGTCATGTGGATGTCTTCAAGGTCCCAGTTTTCCGGGACGCCATTGGCTTCATACTCGGCCGCGACCTGATCGAGGCCGGCGGAAATGGCTGCAGCATCTTCACCGCTGACAATGCCTTGCGCGCCCAGCATCGCGACATGGGCCTTGCTTGCCGCCACGTCTTGCCGCCACAGCGCCTTGTCGAACGGGATCGACGCATTTATCTCGCGCATGATCGCCGAGGGTCCCTCGGCAAACCGTCCGCCCCACATTGCATTGGAGCCGCTCTTGCTATTGTCCCGCTCGCTCAAGATCGCCGTCCTTGGCTGTGCCTTGCTAATCGGGGGGTGCGATAGGGAAAGCAAGGCTCCGGCGCAACCTGAAGCAGCTCCTGCGGGCGGAGAGCTATCCGGCACGATTGACCGCTCCAACAAGGGCAGCCTCTTGCCGGACTTCAGCCTGCGCGACGCCAGCGGCAAAAAGGTTGAGCTGGCCAGCTTCAAGGGCAAGCCGCTGCTGATCAACCTTTGGGCGACCTGGTGCGCGCCGTGCGTGGCGGAATTGCCGACCCTGAACAAGCTGGCCAAGGACCGCGAAGGCAGCCTGAAAGTGCTGACCATTTCGCAGGATATGCCCCCGGCAGACAAGGTGGCGGGCTTCCTGAAGGCCCGCGGCGCGGACCGGCTTGAGCCGTGGATCGACCCCGATGGCGAGCTAACCGTGCAGTACAAGGTCACCGTGTTGCCGACGACGATCTACTACAACGCCGAAGGACGCGAAGTCTGGCGCTATGTCGGCGGGCACGACTGGAGCAGTGCCGATACGGCCAAGATGCTGGCCGAGAAGTGACAGGCCCGCGCGGGCTATCTGGGCAGGAATGGTGGGCGCTAACGGGCTCGAACCGCTGACCCTCTCGGTGTAAACGAGATGCTCTACCAACTGAGCTAAGCGCCCGACCGATCGGTCAAGGACCGCGCGCCTAGCGCAAAGCAGCGCCGCTGTGAAGCCTATACCAACGTGGCAGCCTGCGCACCGAGTTCAGAAAAATAGCGCGCCATCGTATCGGCCGTCTGGTCGGATAGGGTGATGAAGGCCCGCCGCCGGTCGGTTTCGTCCTCCACGCGTTGCAGCATCCCGGCCTCAGTCATCTGGCCGATCCAGCGCAAGACGGTCGTCGGCGGCACGCCCGATGCGATGCACAGCGATGTTACGGAAACCCGCGTATGCTCCGCCCGGGCCGCCGTGAGGTCCAGCAGCATGTCCCAGGCCGGATCAGCAAACAGGTCACCATCGAAGAACCGCGCCCGCAGTTGGCGTTGGCGGATGATTCGCCGGATCAGCCGCGGGTCGGGCAGTGGCGGTCGCGCTGCGCGGACCAGGCGCTCGTTCCCGTCTGGCGGGTTCGTAGAGTAAGGTGTGTTGGGGCTTTCGAAGCGAAACAAGGAATCGCCGCCCTCGCGCCCGCCCCGGGTGGGGCTTTCGAGTCGCTCAAGCCGCTCAGCGATCTGGCCGACCTGCTCGGTCAGGCGCAGCAGGACCAGCCGATCTGCCTCGGACAGTTCCCGCAATCGCAGGTTGGGGACCTTGCCGAGGACCCGCCCCAGCGCAATGACCCGCTCAGCCCGGCTCGGGTCAACCAGGATCTGGGGGTGCGACTGGTCGAGACAGGCAAATACATCGTCGAGCGCCGTCACCGTGGTCGATACGATTAGATGCGCGCCGCAAGTGGCGGCCCGCAGGTCCAGCCGCATCAGGGCTGCCAATTGCGCCCCGTCAACCGTCGGGCAATCGAGCAAGACCACATCACCCAGCGGACGCGCATCGCCTTCCAGCAGGGCTGATACTTCGCCTACTTCGGCGATCCGGAACCCGGCCGCTTGCGCATCTTCGCGCAGCGCTTCGCGCAGATGCGCGCGGTCCGCGAAGATCGACAGGGCCAGCGGCAACCCCGCACCCGCATCGGTGGTGGCGTGATACGAAATATGCTTGTCTGACATAGGCTTGCGACTCCTATTCGGGTTGAACAGAAGTAGAACAAGCTGTGACTATGTCAATAACACCTAGTCGACGAAGGGATCCCGTACCAGGATCGTGTCTTCACGCTCGGGCGAAGTGCTGACAAGTGCCACCGGCGTTTCGATCAGTTCCTGCACGCGCTGGATGTACTTGATCGCCTGCGCGGGCAGATCGGCCCAGCTGCGCGCACCAGCGGTGGTGCCGCTCCAGCCTTCCATCTCTTCGTAGATCGGCTCAACCGCAGCCTGATCGGCTGCGTGGCTGGGGAAATAGTCCAGCACCTTGCCGTTCAGGCGATAGCCGGTGCAGATCTTCACGGTCTCGAACCCGTCAAGCACGTCGAGCTTGGTCAGGGCGATCCCGGTTACGCCAGAGATTGCGCAGGACTGGCGGACCAGCACGGCATCGAACCAGCCGCAGCGGCGCTTGCGCCCGGTAACCGTGCCGAATTCATGGCCGCGCTCACCCAGCCGCTGGCCGGTTTCGTCCTCAAGCTCGGTCGGAAACGGGCCCGAACCGACGCGCGTGGTATAGGCCTTGACGATCCCCAGCACGAAACCCGTGCTCGACGGGCCAAGCCCTGAACCGCTTGCCGCCGTGCCGCTGACGGTGTTGGAGCTGGTGACGAAGGGGTAGGTGCCGTGATCGACATCGAGCAGGACGCCCTGCGCGCCTTCAAACAGGATCCGGGCACCGGCCTTGCGCACCGTGTTGAGCCGTTTCCACACCGGCTGGGCATATTTCAGCACCGACGGTGCGATTTCCTTCAGCTCGGCCAGCAATTGCGCCCGGTCGACCGGCGGTTGGCAAAAGCCGGCCCTCAGGGCGTCATGATGGGCACAAAGGCGGTCGAGCTGTGCGTCGAGGGCATCAAGGTGGGCCAGATCGCAGACGCGGATCGCGCGGCGGCCAACCTTGTCTTCATAGGCCGGGCCGATCCCCCGCCCCGTGGTGCCGATCTTGCCCGATCCGGCCGCCGCTTCGCGCAGCCCATCCAGATCGCGATGCAGGGGCAGGATCAGGGGGCAGTTGTCGGCAATGGCGAAGTTTTCCGTGTTGATGACAACGCCCTGCCCTTCCAGCTTCTCGATCTCGCTCTTGAGGTGCCAGGGATCAAGCACCACGCCGTTGCCGATGATCGAGAGCGTGCCCGTCACGATGCCGGATGGCAGCAGGCTCAGCTTGTAGACCTGATCGCCCACCACCAAGGTATGACCAGCGTTATGGCCGCCCTGGAACCGCACGACGGCATCGGCGCGGCTGGCCAGCCAGTCAACAATCTTGCCCTTGCCTTCATCGCCCCACTGGGCGCCGATCACGGTTACATTGGCCATTTGATAGAGTCCCTCACCCTGCCAAGAAACCCGCAAGCGCCCTTCGACAGGACTCGGCGCAAGGGGTGGACCAGTGGGGGCGAATGGCCCCGCAAACGGCGCGGTCGGTAGGCTGATGCGAAGGACGCGTCAAGCGCCGTAGGGCCAATTGCTAAAGCTTGACCGGTTCGGTCCCTTCGAGCCGGTGGGTGCAGCCCAGCGCCACCGGCGCGCAGGCCGGGCAGACTGCCGCAACGGTCCGCCAGCCGATCGCCCGCAGTCGGGCAGCAGCCTCGGCATCGTGGTCCAAGGGAAGAAACAGCGTATCGGCGCGCGCTTCGCCCTCGGCCAGGGCATCGATCAGATCATCGGGGTAAAGCGAAAATCCGATGGCCGGTTCGGTTTCGGTCCCGCTGCCGAGAATGGCATAGCTGCCCCCGCGGCCGACCGAACCGGGCAGACCCTCGGCGTAAATCGTGAAGCCGAACCACGATTGGTATTCGAAGCCGTGCCGCTCACTCGGGTCCAGCGTCAGGCGTGCCATGCCGCCGACGCGCGCGGCGATTGTCCGCAGGGCCTGAATGCGTTCGGCCAGAGCGCCGCCCTTATCAAAGGCGGCCAGCTTTTCGATAGCCGCATCAAACGGCCCGATCGCCGCGAGTAGTGGCAGGTAGGCCTGCCCACCGGCGGCAACCAGTCCACCCGCATCCTTTGCATCCAGTTCGCGGCGTACAGCCTCGATCTGGTCCGGTTCCAGCGGCAGGGCACCCGCGGCAAGGGCATCGACCAGGTCCGGCAGGGTAAAATCAACCGACAGGCCTTTGGCCCCGGCGGCGGTCAACGCCTCAAGCGCAACGGCCAGCACTTCGCCCGCTGCGGCAACCGAATCATTGCCGATCAGTTCGGCGCCCAGTTGCAGCCGCTCGCGGGTGGGATCAAGACCGTCGCCCTTGATGGTAACGACTTGCCCGGCATAGCACAGCCGCAGCGGGCGGGCCTGCTGGGCCAGCGCGGTCGCCGCGATCCGGCCGACCTGCACGGTCATGTCGCTGCGCAGCGCGAGGGTGCGCAAGCTGGCCGGATCGACAAAGCGGAACATGCGGCGGGGCTGAACCCCGGCCATCCGGCTGGCCATCGACTTTTCGAATTCGATCGTCGGCGGCTGCACCCGGTCATACCCGTGGCTGTCCAGCACATCGAGCACGGCGCGCGTCACGCGCGCAGCGGTGGCCGCATCGCGCGGCAGGCGGTCTTCAAGGCCTTCGGGCAACAGGTCGCGGTCGGTGTCTTGCATCGTGCGATCCCGTTGCCCGATTGCGGCCTAAAAGGCCAGAGCCATGACCCGCTTCACGCCGGGCACATCGCGCGCGGCAGCGATGACATTGGCGGGAACCGGGCTGTCGACGCTGAGCAGCAGCACGGCTTCGCCGCCCGCGGCAAGGCGGCCCAGGTTGAAGGTGCCAATGTTGATGCCAGCTTCGCCCAACAGGGTGCCGATCCGGCCGATGAAGCCGGGGGCGTCCTCGTTCACGATGTACATCATGTTGCCGGCCAGTTCGGCTTCAACCTTGATGCCGAACAGTTCGATCAGGCGCGGTTCGGCGTTCGAGAACAGGGTGCCCGCCACCGACCGCTCACCCGCTTCGGTCTTCACCGAAACGCGGATCAGGGTGTGGTAATCGCCTTCCTTCTCGGTCTTCACTTCGCGCACTTCGATCCCGCGCTCCTTGGCGAGGAACGGTGCGTTGACCATGTTCACCGTGTCCGACTGGACGCGCAGGAACCCGGCGAGCACGGCGGCAACGATCGGCTTGATGTTAAGCTCCGCCGCAGCGCCTTCGGC
>JBEEIN010000151.1:0-6362 GCA_041169825.1 Pseudomonadota bacterium | reverse complement strand
CTCACCGGCCTGCGGCTGGAGGCTGGCGGGGAAAGCGCCCATCGGAGAGCCGCGTTCGAAGGCTTTCAGGGCCGGGACCTTGCGGAAGAACACCCCGCCGTCGGTCCCGCCCGGGGTATATTCGACATTGGTGAAAAGCACCGGGATACCGGCCTTGCGCGCCGCGGCGAGCAGACGCTCGTTGCTGGCCAGTGCGTCCTCGACCCCCGCATAGAGCGGCGAAGCCGGGTCGAGGTAGGCGACGACAAAATCGACGATCAGCAGGGCCGGCTTCTGGCCGAAGGGCAGGTGGCCATCGAAGGCGCCCTTGTAGTTCGCTCCGAGGTCGCCTTCGTCCTTCGCCATCAGATCACCCCTGCCGCCTTCAGGCCGTCCAGCTCGTCCGCCGCCATGCCCAACAGCTCGCCATAGATTTCGGCGTTGTGCTGGCCAACCTTCGACGGAGCAGGCCGACGCACGCCGCTCGGCGTGGCGGAAAGCTTGGGGAAGGCGTTCTGCATCTTGAGCGGCCCGAAGCGTTCGGTCTCCACTTCAATGATCGCTTCGCGCGCCTTGAAATGCGGATCAGCCAGCATGTCTGGCGCGCGATAGACGCGACCAGCCGGGATCGAATATTCGATCATCAGCGCGTCCACCTGATCGATGGTCAGCGTGCGGGTCCAGTCGTTGATCAGGTCATCCAGCTCGGTCTGCCGCTCACCCCGGGCGAGGTGGGTGGCATAGCGCGGATCATCGCCCAGTTCGGGGCGACCCATGGCCTTGGCCAGCCGCTTGAAGATCTGATCGTTGTTCGCGCCGATCATGTAGACGCCGTCGCTGCACTGATAGACGTTTGACGGGGCAACGCCGGGCAGGATCGAGCCGGAGCGTTCGCGGATGAAATCGTTGTGGACGTATTCCGGAACCAGCCCTTCCATCACCTGCAGGACCGCCTCGTACAGCGCCGTATCGACGACCTGTCCCTTGCCGGTCTTCTCGCGGTGATGCAGTGCCGCCAGCACGCCCATGCAGCCATAGGTCGCGCAAAGTGTATCGCCAATCGATACGCCCATGCGCGCTGGCGGCCGATCGGGATCGCCAACGATATAGCGCCAGCCGCCCATCGCCTCGCCAATCCCGCCGAACCCGGCGCGATCGGAATAGGGGCCGGTCTGGCCATAGCCTGACATGCGGGCAATGATCAGGCCTGGGTTCTCGGCGTGGAGAACATCAGGCCCGAGGCCCCACTTTTCGAGCGTGCCGGGTTTGAAGTTCTCGATCAGGACATCGGCCTTGGCGATCAGTTTGCGGACCAGCGCCTGGCCCTCGGGCACGCGCAGGTTGCAGGAAACCGACTGTTTGTTCCGGGCAAGGACTTCCCAGACAACCTTGTCATCGCCCATGCCCCAGACGCGGAATGGATCGCCCGCGCCGGGTTGTTCAACCTTGATCACGTCGGCGCCCATGTCGCCCAGCAACTGGCCGCAGAACGGGCCAGCCAGCAGCTGGCCCAGTTCAACGACGCGAAGCCCCTTCAACGCACCTGTATTCGGCTTTCCAGTGTCGGGCACAGCTTACTCCGCCGCTTCGAGGTGCGACCAGACCGGCTGGATCGGAGCGGGGAGCCCCGTTTCCGCCTGGCAATTGGCGCGCAGCATTTCGATCCCCGGACCATAGTCGAACAGCGGCAGTTCGCTGCGCTTGGCCCGCATTTCGGCGCGCAGGGCCTCGGTAGCGGCCGTGTCGACCTCACCCTTGGCATTGGCGATCACGCCATAGGCCTTGGCGCCTTCGGGGGTCACCAGGCCTTGGGTAATCTCCAGCCCAACCAGGGCCGGATCGCGTTCCAGCGGGTCACCCCAGCCGCCGCCGCCCCAGGTGATGAAGTGCAGCTGGTCACCCACTTCAACCTCAACATCCTCAACCTTGTTGCCAACGATCACGCTGGTGCCATCGGCCTTTTCGAGGATCTTTTTGGCCCGCTCGCCCGGCTCACCGCCATTGACGCCCCAAGGCGGCACGAACCAGCGGTCGTCGTGGATCGAGATCGTGCCGGGGCTGAGGAAGCGATAGGTCATGTGAATGCCGTTCCCGCCGCGATGCAGGCCGGCGCCGCCCGAGTCCGGTTCGGTCTCGTAGCGTTCGATCAACATCGGGAAGTAACGTTCCAGAAACTCGTTCGGCACGTTGGTAAAGCCGGGCCAGAGCGAGTGGCCGTCCGGCCCGTCGCCCAGCGGACGGCCCGGAATGCCGCCGAAGCCGATCTGGAACAGCTGGAACCATTCCCCGCCCTTGCCGGGCCGCGTATCGTTGCCCGAATAGAACAGGTGCGGTGAAGAGCTGAAACCGGCCGCGTTGAGGAATTCCGGGGTCTTCTGACCCAGGAGGCCGCCCAGGATATCGAAGATCCGGCCCAGCGCGTGGGTGCGGCCCGAAAGGGCGGCGGGGAACTTCGGCTTAAGCAGGCTGCCTTCGGGGATCCGGACGTCGATCAGATCATAGAACCCGTCGTTGAACAGGATCTGCGGATCGAAGACCATGATCATATAGATCCCGAAGAACATCTTGAACATGTTCTCGTTCAGGAAGAAGTTGATCGAGGCGGCCGACTGCGGATCGGTTCCCGCGAAATCGAGCACGACCTTCCCGTCCTCGCGCCACATGGTGCACTTGATCTTGTAGGGGCCATAGCCGACGCCATCGTCGCAGATGTAGTCTTCGAAGCTGACCGGCTCTTCGGCGATCGCCATGCCGATCAGCGCCTGCATCGCGCGGTGGTTGCGGGCCAGCAGTTCCTGCGTGGCAGAGACGTAAACGTCATCGCCGAACCGCTCGGCCATTTCGATCACGCGGCGCGAGGCGACGCGGCACGAGGCGATCAGGGCGTTAAGGTCGGCCTGGCACCAGTCCGGCTTGCGGGTCTGGTGCATGACCAGCTTCATCAGGTCGTCGTTGTATTCGCCCTTCTTCCAGATCTTCACAGGCGGAATACGGACGCCTTCTTCGAAGATCGAACGGGCGTTGATCGGCATCGAGCCGACGACCTTGCCGCCAATGTCGCTCTGGTGACCGAACATCGCGGTATAGGCGAGCAGGCGCCCGTCCTTGAACACGGGGAGCAGCACCAGCCAGTCGTTCGAGTGGCTGATCGCGCCGCCGCAGGAATAGGGATCGGACAGGAAGATCATATCGCCATCTTCCAGCGTACCCTCATAGCTCTTGAGGAAGCCGCCGATGAAGCTGCCGAACTGGCCGACGATCATTTTGCCGGTATGATCGGCAATCAGCGGGAAGGCGTCGCCCTGTTCGCGGATCCCCGGTGACATGGCAGTGCGCACCAGGGTGGCGTCCATTTCGATGCGGGCATTGCGCAGCGCGTTTTCAATGATGTCGAGCGTGACCGGATCGATCGGGATCGACTTGAAAGGGGTCGGATTGGTTTCGACGATGGTTGCAGGCATGGCTCGTCTCCCCTCAGGCCAGGTTGATCAGGATGTTGCCGACAGCGTCGACGGTGGCGACACAGCCGCTTTCGATCAGCGTGGTGGAATCCATTTCCACCACGATCGCCGGGCCAGGGATCACGTCCCCCTGCCGCAGCTTGGATCGGTCATAGATCACAGCGGCCTGTTCACGACCGTCCATCCATAGGGTGTGGTCGCGCATTTTCGCGGCGATCGGGTTGCCATCGCCCTTGGGCAGTTCGGCGGCGGGCAGGTCCAGCGCCTTGCCCAGCGCGACGGCGCGCAGGTTCACGATTTCGTGCGGCGTATCCATGTTGAAGGTGAACAGCCGGTGATGCTCTTCATCAAACCGCTTGAGGATGCCGGCGATGCCGTCGGCGCGCAGTGCCTCGGCGGTGATCGTCAGCGGCACTTCGAAGGCCTGACCGGCATAGCGCACGTCAACTTCGAATTCGCTGGTGATATCAGCCTCTGGCACCCCGTCGGACAGCAACTCGGCCCGGGTCTGGGCGGCCATTTCATCCAGGATCGCGATCAGCTCATCAGCCTGGGTGGTATTGGCCAGCCGCGAGAACGAGCGGGCGGTCTCGGTCCGCATCCGGGTCGTCGCATCACCAAGCGCGCAGAGCACACCCGGCGAAACGGGCGATACGGCCGGCCAGGAACCCATCAGCCGCGCGACGGCGTTGACATGGAGCGGACCGGCCCCGCCAAAGCCCATCAGCGCGAAGTGGCGCGGGTCATAGCCCTGCTGGACCGAGATCATCCGCAAGGCACCGAACATGTTTTCGTTGACGATGTCGATGATCCCGCGGGCCGCAGCCATCAGATCGATGCCGAGCGCGTCGGCAATGGTCTGCACGGCCTTCTTGGCGCCTTCGCGGTCAAGCTTGAACGAGCCGCCAAGGAGGTTTTCGGGCAGGTAGCCCAGCACGACGTTGGCATCGGTCACGGTCGGCAGTTCGCCGCCCTTGCCATAGGCGACCGGGCCGGGAACCGCACCAGCCGACTGCGGGCCAACGCGCAATGCCTTGGTCAGGTCGGGCACATAGGCAATCGAGCCGCCACCGGCGCCAACCGTCTTCACGTCCAGCGCCGAGGCCCGGACCGAGAGGTGGCCGACTTCGGTGGTGCGCTGACGGCGCGGTTCAAGGTTTTCGATCAGCGCGACGTCGGTGCTGGTGCCGCCCACGTCGAGCGTCAGGATATTGCGGATCCCGGCATTCTTGCCGACCCACAGCGCCCCGGTGACCCCACCGGCGGGGCCGGACATCAGGATGTTGACCGGCTGCTCTTCGGCCTTCTGGGCCGACATCAGGCCACCATCGGAGCGCAGCAGCGACAGCTTGCCAGCCATCCCGGCATCGGCCAGGCGGGTGCGCAGGTTGGAGACATATTTGCCCACCACCGGCCGGACCGCGGCATTGGCCACAGTGGTTAGGGTGCGCTCGTATTCCTGCATTTCCGGCAGAACTTCGTGGCTCAGCGAAACCGGCACGCCGGGCAGAACTTCTGCCGCGATCTTGCCAACCACAGTTTCGTGCGCGCCGTTCACATAGGCGTTGATCAGGCTGACCGTAATCGCCTCAACCCCTTGTGCCTTCAGCACGCCAAGCTGGGTGCGGACATCGTTCTCATCCAGCGGGCGAACCTCGTTGCCCGCAGCGTCGATGCGGCCCTTGATCGTGACCGTATCTTCCAGACGGGCGAGGGGAGTGGGCTTGGGCCAAATGATCCACGCGGCCAGACCGCCCGGCACGAACGAACGGGCGATCTGCATGATGTGGCGATAGCCCTCGGTGGTGACCAGGCCGACCTTCGAGCCCTTGCCTTCGAGCACGGCGTTGGTGGCCACGGTGGTACCGTGGAGGAAGTATTCGATCGCGTCCGGCTTGATCCCGGCTTCGGCACAGATTGCCGTCACACCGTTGAGAATACCTTCCGAACTGTCATGCGGGGTCGACGGCGTCTTGTGCCGCCAGAAGGCCCCCGTATCGACATTGAACAAGAGGAGGTCGGTAAACGTCCCGCCGACATCCACACCCAGGCGATAACCCATGCGATCCTACTCCCCAGTCTAAACCGTTTAATCTGCTACTTTCGGGAAAACGGGGGCCTGTGCCACCATTCCCGGCAATTTACGTTCCATCACTCCGGCCAGCCAGTGGCTTGCCTCTACCATTTTGGCCAGGTCCATGCCGGTGGCGATTCCGCCCCGTTCCAGCATATAGACCACGTCCTCGCTCGGCACGTTGCCGGCTGCGCCCGGTGCGAACGGGCATCCGCCCAGGCCGCCCAGCGCCCCGTCCACCACCGTCGCGCCCGCGGCAACCGCGGCCCAGACATTGGCGAGGCCGGTATTGCGCGTGTTGTGAAAGTGCACGCGCACCGGCAGCGGGTTGATCGCCTGCCGGACACGTTCGACCAGTCGGGTCACGTGCGCCGGGTTGCCGACGCCAATCGTATCGGCAATCGCCACCTCAACCGGTCCGGCTTCTGCCAGTCGTGCCGCCATCGCGACCACGCGGTCCTCGCTGACCTCGCCTTCAAAGGGGCAACCGAACGAAGCGCCGATGGTCACCTGCGCGGTGCGCCCATATTCCTTCGCCAGTGCGACGATCGCCTTGGCGGCTTCAACCGATTCGTCGCTGGTCTGGCCCTGGTTGGCCATGGCGAAGCGATCAGTGGCCACGCAGACCGCGCCAAGCTGATTGATTCGCCCGGTGGCCAAGGCGCGCTCGGCCCCGCGCAGGTTCATGACCAGGCCGATGTAGGTCACATCGTCACGCTGGGGCAGACCGGCGCAAACGTCCTCTGCATCAGCCATTTGCGGGACTTTTTTGGGATTGACGAAGCTCGTCACTTCGATCCTGCGGGCGCCCGCGGCAATCGCGCGCTCGATCAGCGCCAGCTTGTCAG
>JBEEIN010000150.1:0-3400 GCA_041169825.1 Pseudomonadota bacterium | reverse complement strand
GCAGCCTCACGCACGTTTTCGGCAATCCGCCGCTCGATTTCGGGGCGGAAGTGACGGATCAGACCCTGGATCGGCCAGGCAGCCGCATCGCCCAAGGCGCAAATAGTGTGGCCTTCGACCTGCTTGGTCACATCCCACAGCATGTCGATTTCACCCACGTCGGCATCGCCGGTCCGCAGGCGTTCCATCACGCGCCACATCCAGCCCGTGCCTTCGCGGCACGGTGTGCACTGGCCGCAGCTTTCGTGCTTGTAGAAGTAGGACAGGCGGCTGATCGCACGGACGATGTCGGTCGACTTATCCATGACGATGACGGCGGCAGTGCCCAAGCCCGAACCTAGTTCGCGCAGACCGTCAAAGTCCATCGGCGCGTCCATGATCTGGGCGGCCGGAACCAGCGGAACCGATGAACCACCGGGGATCACCGCCAGCAGGTTATCCCACCCGCCGGTGATGCCGCCGCAATGCTTTTCGATCAGTTCGCGGAACGGGATGCTCATCGCTTCCTCGACCACGCAGGGCTTGTTCACGTGCCCGCTGATCTGGAACAGCTTGGTACCCTTGTTGTTCTCACGCCCGAAGCTGGAGAACCACGATGCGCCGCGCCGGATGATCGTTGGCGCAACCGCGATCGATTCTACGTTGTTCACCGTGGTTGGGCAGCCATAGAGACCGGCGCCGGCCGGGAACGGTGGCTTCAGGCGGGGCTGCCCCTTCTTGCCCTCGATGCTCTCAATCATCGCGGTTTCTTCACCGCAGATGTAGGCACCGGCGCCGCGGTGGACGAAGACGTCAAAATCGTAGCCGCTCTTGCAGGCGTTCTTGCCGATCAGGCCCGCGTCATAGGCCTCCTGCACAGCAGCAAACAGCACTTCGGCCTCGCGGATATATTCGCCGCGAATGTAGATGTAGGCCGCGCGCGCGCCCATCGCGAAACCGGCCACCAGCGCGCCTTCGATCAACTTGTGCGGATCGTGGCGGATGATCTCACGGTCCTTGCACGAACCGGGTTCGGATTCGTCGGCGTTGATAACCAGGAAGCTGGGACGACCGTCCTTGCTTTCCTTTGGCATGAACGACCATTTCAGGCCGGTCGGGAAGCCCGCGCCACCACGACCACGCAAGCCGGAGGCCTTGATTTCCTCGATGATCGCATCGCGACCCTTGGCCAGGATCTTCTTGGTGTTGTCCCAATCACCGCGGGCCTGGGCAGCCTTCAGGTTCCACGGCTGGTAACCGTAGAGGTTGGTGAAGATGCGGTCCTTGTCCTGGAGCGACATGGCTTACCACTCCTTCCGGTAATCGTGGTTGGCCTTGACCATGTCCTTGAGGCTGGTCGGCCCGCCTAGCGGTTCAACGGTATGGCGGCCCGGCTCTTGCGTCCCGGCCTTGGGCGTCTTCCCGGCAGCCAGCGCATCGAGCACGGCATCAAGCCGTTCCGGCGTCAGGTCTTCGTAATTGTCGTCGTTGATCTGGACCATCGGGGCCGAGGCACAGTTGCCCATGCATTCGACCTCGGTCAGCGTCCACAACCCATCGCTGGTGGTGTGGCCCTTCTCCATCCCGCGCTTCTTGCAGGCGCTCATGATCGCATCGGAACCGCGCAGCATGCAGGGCGTGGTGCCGCAAACCTGCACGTGGAAGCGGCCGACGGGGACCAGATTGTACATGGTATAGAAGGTGGCAACCTCGACCACGCGGATGATCGGCATGTCGAGCTGGGCCGCGACATATTCCATCACCGGGATCGGCAGCCAGCCCTGGGTCTGGGTTTCAGCACCCACCTGACGCTGGGCCAGATCAAGCAGCGGCATTACCGCCGAACGCTGGCGGCCGGCGGGATAGCGGGCGATGATTTCCTTCGCCTTGGCCGCGTTTTCCTTGGTCCAGGCAAAGTTGCCCCATCGTGCCCGCAGCTCGGGCGTATCGGGTTCAAGATGACGGTCAGCCATTAACGGATGAACTCCACGCGAGAGCACTTTTCGCCCTCAAACGAATAAACTGCGATCACATCAAACGGCGCGATGTCTTCCGAGCCATCGCTCGCCGGACCGCGCGTAACGTGCTCCCGCATCAGGACATAATTGCCGATGGCCTGCGCTTCGACCACTTCGGCGTGGTTCTGCGGCCACTTGGCGAATGCGGCAGCCAGCCCCGAACGGGTACCCTCTTTGCCTTCCCGGACCACGGCGCCGCGATAATTTGCCTCGCAGGCGTCGTCAGTCATGTAAGAGACGTAGGTGTCCACATCCTGCGCGTTATAAGCCGCGATCATCGCCTTGGCAGTGGCCAGGTTGCTCACCGGTCACACTCCCCAAACACCACGTCGATGGCGCCGATGATGGCGGTTACGTCAGGCAGCATGTGGCCCTTGCACATAAAGTCCATCGCCTGAAGGTGGCTGAAGGCCGTTGGGCGGATCTTGCAGCGGTATGGCTTGTTGCTGCCATCGCTGACCAGATAGACCCCAAATTCGCCCTTGGGGCTTTCAGTCGCGACATAGACTTCGCCGGCCGGGACATGGAAGCCTTCGGTGTAAAGCTTGAAGTGGTGGATCAGCGATTCCATCGACGCCTTCATTTCGGCGCGCTTGGGCGGAACCACCTTGCGATCGGTGCTGGCGACCGGACCGGTCGGCATCTGCGCCAGGCATTGCTTCATGATCCGGGCGGACTGACGGACTTCCTCGACACGAACCATGAACCGATCATAGCAATCGCCACGGGTACCGACGGGAACGTCGAATTCCATCCGGTCATACACATCGTAAGGCTGGGCCTTGCGGATATCCCAGGCAATGCCCGAACCGCGGATCATCGGGCCGGAGAAGCCCCACTTGATCGCGTCTTCCTTGCTGACCGTGGCGATATCGACGTTCCGCTGCTTGAAGATACGGTTATCGACCACAAGGCTCATCGCGTCTTCGAACAGTTCGGGCAGGCGCGTGTCGAGCCAGGTGCCGATATCGACCAGCAGCTTTTCCGGCACATCCTGATGCACTCCGCCGGGGCGGAACCAGGCCGCGTGCATGCGGGCACCCGAGGCGCGCTCGAAGAAGTTGAGGCAGTCCTCGCGGATTTCGAACAGCCACAGGTTCGGCGTCATCGCGCCAACGTCCATGACGTGCGAGCCGAGGTTGAGCATGTGGTTGCAGATGCGGGTCAGCTCGGCAAACAGCACGCGCAGGTACTGGGCCCGCTCCGGCACTTCGACGTTGAGCAGCTTTTCGACGGCCAGCACATAGGAGTGCTCCATCCCCAGCGGCGAGCAATAGTCGAGCCGGTCGAAATAGGGCAGCGCCTGCAGATAGGTCTTGTGCTCGATCAGCTTTTCGGTGCCGCGATGCAGCAGGCCGACGTGCGGATCGATCCGTTCGATGATCTCGCCGTCCAGCTCCATG
>JBEEIN010000149.1:0-17505 GCA_041169825.1 Pseudomonadota bacterium | reverse complement strand
AGATGAACGCCTTCACCGGCACGATGATGAATGAAATCATCGATGCCATGGACCGCACCGATGCTGATGACAGCGTCCGCGCGGTGATCTTTACCGGCGCTGGCGAACGCGCGTTTTGCGCCGGGGCCGATCTTACCCCTGAAGACGGCCGCGCGGTCTTTGCCGACGCGGCCCCGGTTGAGGACCTGTCCGACCCGCGCGTGCGCGATGGCGGCGGCTTGCTGACGCTCCGCCTGTTCCAGTCGAAAAAGCCGCTGATCTCGGCCTGCAATGGTGCTGCGGTGGGCGTGGGTGTCACCATGCAACTGCCGATGGATATCCGCCTGGCCAGCGACAATGCCCGCTATGGCTTTGTCTTTGCCCGCCGCGGGATTGTGCCGGAAGCCTGCTCCAGCTGGTTTCTGCCCAAGATTGTGGGCATCAACCAGGCGCTTGAATGGTGCATGACCGGCCGGATCTTCGGGGCTGAAGAGGCGCTCAAGGCCGGTCTGGTCCGTTCGGTCCATGCGCCGGGTGAACTGATTGACGCGGCCCGCGGCCTGGCCCGCGAGATTGCCGACAACACCTCGGCCGTGTCCGTTGCCATGACCCGGGCCATGCTGTGGCGGATTCCCTCGGGCGATCACCCGATGGAAGCGCACAAGGTCGATAGCCGGGCGATCTACCGCCTGTCGAAGGGGGGAGATGCAAAGGAAGGTGTGCAAAGCTTCCTTGAAAAGCGTCCGCCCGCCTTTCCGCTACGGGTTTCGAGCGATATGCCCGATTTCTATCCTTGGTGGGGAGAGGAGCCGCCCTACGCATGAGCCAGTCGCCGGTGCCTGAACAAGCCGATGCGCCCGAGGGCGCGCGCGAGCTGCTGTTGCACACTGCCTCGACGATCATGCGCGAAGGCGACATCGTCGACATTTCGCTGTCGGAGCTGTCACTGCGGTCGGGTCTCAACTCGGCCCTGGTGAAATACTACTTCGGCAACAAGGCCGGACTGATGAAGGCCCTGCTTGATCGCGACATGCAGGGCATTGTCCACGCCGTCGATGCGCTGATGTCAAAGGAATGGGATCCCGAGGCGCGGCTGCGCCACCATATCGGCAAGATGGTCGATACCTATTTCCAGACACCCTACCTCAACCGCCTGCTGATGCGGCTGGTGCGGGAGAGCGATCCCGAAGAGGCGCATCGCATCGCCGATTCCTATCTCAGCCCGCTCAGCCAGGCCTATGACCGGCTGATCAAGGATGGGGTGAAGCAGGGCGTCTTTCGCAAGGTCGATCCGCAACTGTTCTATTTCACCGCGACCGGGGCCTGTGATCGGTTCTTCTCGTCGCGTTTGGTGCTGAAGCATTGCTATGACACCGAAGCGCTGACCGAGGAACTGCGCGATCGCTATCGCGAGCATTGCATCGATTTCATCATGGCGGGTGTCCTCGCGCACAACTGAGCGGAGGTCCGGCATGGGCAACTGGCATATCGGCGTGATCGGGGGATCGGGCCTGGCGGGCGGCGTCGGGCTTGATGGTGCGCAAGAGATCGCGGTTGAAAGCCCGTTTGGCGAACCCTCTGCCGCCGTCACCACCGGCTTTCTGGAAGGCGTGCGGGTGACGTTTCTGCCGCGTCATGGCCCGGGGCACGCCATACCGCCAGCCGCGGTCAATTACCGCGCCAATATCGATGTCCTGAAGCGTTGCGGGGTAACCGACGTCGTTGCGCTGTCCGCCATTGGCTCGTTGCGGGCTGAGATGGCGCCGGGGCAGATGGTTGCCGTCGATCAGTTTATTGACCGCACCGTCAGCCGCCCCGCCAGTTTCTTTGGCCCCGGGCTGGTGGCCCATGTCAGTCTGGCCGATCCCGTCTGTCCGCGCCTTGCAAGCGGGCTGGCCAATGCTGCCGAAGCCGCAGGCGCCGCGGTCCACCGCGCTGGAACCTATGTCGCAATCGAAGGACCGCAGTTTTCCACCCGTGCCGAAAGCCAGCTTTACCGCCAATGGGGCGGCGACGTGATCGGAATGACCGCCATGCCCGAAGCGCGCCTCGCTCGTGAGGCGGAGTTGCCTTACGCCCTGCTTGGCATGGTCACCGATTATGACGCTTGGCGGACGAGCGAAGCCGGGGTTGAGGCTGCCGACGTACTGGCGGTGATGCATGCCAATGTTGCCCTGGCCGGCAAGGTCCTGCGCCGTTTCCTCTCCGACTTGCCGCCGGAGCGCGCGCCAAGCCCGATTGACCGGACGCTTGACCATGCGATCATGACTGCCAAGGCTGCGCATGATCCGGTATTGGTGGCCAAATTGGGGGCGGTTGCCGGAAGGGTTCTATCATGAGCGAGCTGGTCCTTTACGATTATTGGCGCTCTTCGGCGGCCTATCGCGTGCGGATCGCGATGAACCTCAAGGGTCTGTCCTGGACATCGCAGCAGGTCGATCTGGCTACGGGCGAACAGGGCGGGGATGCCCACCTGGCGCGCAACCCGCTTGGTCTCGTGCCCGTGCTGGAAGTGGATGGTGAAGCGATTACGCAGTCGCTGGCGATCATCGACTATCTTGATGCTCGCTGGCCACAGCCGCGCCTGTTGCCAGCCGACCCGATGGCGCGGGCCCACGTGCTGGGCCGGGCCATGACCATCATTTCCGAAGTCCATCCCCTGCAAAACCTGCGGGTTCAGAACTTCCTGCGTGATGATCTGGGCGTCGATGCCGAAGGCATTGCCCGTTGGCTCCATCGCTGGCTAGGCGAAGGCCTGGCCGCGCTTGAGGCCGATGCGCCTGAACATGGCCTGTTTGGGGGCACAGAGCCCAATCTGATCGACGTATGCCTTGTGCCGCAGATGTTCAGTTCGCGGCGTTTCGGGGTGCCATTGGATGGCTTGCCACGGTTGGTTCGGATCGATGAGGCCCTACGCGCGATCCCGGCAATCGCGGCCTCCTCACCCGAAGCGGTGAAACCGGCGTAACGGTGCTTGGCGGGTCAAACCGGTTGCACTAGTAACCGAGTCGATGGTCCAGCAAAGCTCTCGCCTCGCAGATTTTCTGCCCTACCTGATGTCGGTCACCACCAATGCGGTAAGTGACATGATCGCCGGCGAATATCGCGCCCGGTTCGGATTGAAGATCCCCGAATGGCGGGTCATGGCCGTGCTGGGTGACGCAGGGGCCCAGACGCAGCGCAGCCTGGTGGGCGCCACCCGGATGGACAAGGTGGCGGTCAACCGCGCCTGCAAGGTGCTGGAGGACCGGCGTCTGGTGGCCCGCAGTCCCAATGCGGATGATGGCCGCTCGCACCACATCGAATTGACCGCCGCTGGCAAGGCCATGCACGGCGAGATTATGCCGCTCGCACTCGACATGGAACGGCGGCTGTTTGCGCAGCTCTCCGCCGCCGAGCTTAAGCAATTCAAGGGACTGCTGGCGCGGATCACGCACCGCGTGGCCGAGCTGGAAGCCGAGACAAAGGAACTGACCTGATGAAGCTGGCTAGCCTTCCCGGCGGGCGTGATGGACGCCTGGCGATTGTCAGCACGGACCTGGTCTGGTGCGCCGATGCATCGCACCTTTGTCCCACGCTGCAGGCCCTGCTCGATGACTGGGATCGGCACTTTCCAGTGCTGCAGGCGCTGGCGACCGAACTGGAACACGGGGCCATCCCGCGCGACCGGTTTCACGAACGCGATGCCCTGGCACCGTTGCCGCGGGCCTATCAGTGGGCCGATGGCTCAGCCTACGTCAACCACGTCGAATTGGTCCGCAAGGCGCGTGGGGCGGAACTGCCGGAGAGCTTCTGGCACGATCCGCTGATGTACCAGGGCGGCAGTGATGATCTGCGCGGTGCCCGTGCGCCGATTGTGCTGGGCGATGAAGCCTGGGGCTGCGACATGGAGGCGGAGATCTGCGTGGTCACCGGTGACGTGCCCCAGGGCATTTCGCCCGCCGCAGCGCTCGATCATGTGCGCCTGGTCGGGCTGGTCAACGACGTTTCACTGCGCAACCTGATCCCCGATGAACTGGCCAAGGGCTTTGGCTTCGTCCAGTCCAAACCCGCCAGCCATTTCTCTCCGGTCTTCGTAACGCCCGATGAGCTGGGCGCTGCCTGGAGCGGCGGCCGGCTTAATCTGGTCCTGCGGGTTGACCTGAATGGCGAGGCCTTTGGCCGGGCCGAGGCGGGCGAGGAATGCACCTTCGACTTCGGCACCCTGATCGCCCACTTGGCCAAGACGCGGCGGGTGATGGCGGGTTCGATCATCGGTTCGGGCACGGTCTCTAACCGTGATCCTGATGGCTCCCCCGGCAGGCCCTGCAAGGACGGTGGCCGTGGCTATTCCTGCATTGCCGAGCAGCGGATGATTGAGACGATTGCCACCGGCAAGCCGGCTACTTCGTTCCTGCGCTATGGCGATACGGTCCGGATCGAAATGCGCGATCGCGCGGGCCATTCAATCTTCGGGGCAATCGACCATACCGTCGTAAAGCTCTGAACAGATATGTCAGACCCGGTGGCGAGGACCGTTAAACGCCTTGTTGCGCTGGTTGATGAAGAAGCTGACCACAACGTGGGGTAACCCGGCTCCGACCATCAGACCGATCCCCAGCGCCAGGGCCAGGAGCCCGCCCAGCAGCGACATCATGAAGATCAGCTTCAGGAACCAGGCCAGAGTGATCCACAGCGCCAGCGCCGCCAGCAATTTCACGTCACCACCGCCCATCGCGCGCAGCGCAAACAGTCCGGCACAGATGGCGAAGGTGAGGGCGGCGATGCCCAGTTGCCAGGCCACGCCGGGCCACAGATTAAGCCCGCTCGCCCACCAATAGAGTGGGGCGGCCAGGGCAATGGCGGCGTTCAGCCAGTTGTCGATCTGGCGGCGGCGGATGTCGGTGATGGCCGCAATCACCAGTGCGATTGCCAAGGCTCCCAGCAGTACGTATTGGAATTCGACGTTCGGCATGGCCCGCCCCCTCAGATTGAGGGCAGCGATACAGGGTCGGGCTTACCAAACAGTAACCACCGCCAGGAGGCTGGAATTAGCCAAGTGTCCGCCGCTTTCAATCGCCGGGTCATTCCAGCCGGAGCAATCGAAAGCAGCTGGATCGCGGGCGATGGCCACCCCATCCGGCGGATCGACTGGACGCCCGCAAAGGTGCGCGGCTCGATCCTGTTCCTGAGCGGGCGGGGTGACTTTTACGAAAAGTATCTTGAAGCCATGGCCCACTGGCACGACCGGAATTGGGCCGTGACCGCCTTTGACTGGCGCGGCCAGGGCGGATCGGGCAGGCTGGGGCTGGATCCATTCACTGGCCATGTGGAAGATTTCGCCGTCTGGGTTGATGACTTGCGGCGGTTCTGGCGCGAGTGGTCCAGCCAGCGGAGCGGCCCACTGGTGGTAATCGGTCATTCGATGGGCGGTCATCTGGCCCTGCGGGCAGCTGCCGAAGGGGCGATAGATCCGGCGGCGCTGGTGCTTTCTGCGCCGATGCTGGGGCTGCGCGATGGCAATATGCCCGATGGCCTGATGCATGCCCTGGCGCGGCTGATGTGCCATATCGGCGATCCGCGGCGGCCAGCCTGGGAATGGAGCGAAAAGCCAGGACAACCGCCTGACAGTCGCGGTGACCTGCTGACCCACGATCCTCAGCGTTACGCCGATGAGTTGTGGTGGCGCGCGCAGCGACCAGAACTGGTAATGGGCCCTGGGTCATGGCGCTGGATCGAACGCGCCTATGCCTCGATGCGCCGGCTGGCACGCCGCGCAGTGCTGGCACGGGTGCAAGTGCCGGTGCTGATCCTGGCGACGGATCAGGATGCTTTGGTCAGCTTCAAGGCGATTGGCCGGGCATCCCGCAGGCTGCCACAGTGCGATCTGGTGAATTTTGGTGACCGGGCCCGCCATGAAATCCTGCGCGAGGCCGATCCGGTCCGTTGCGAGGCACTGGACCGGATTGATCTCTTTCTGGCACGGGCGATCGGATGATCGACCAATTCGATTTTGCAATCGTCGGGGCCGGGATAGCAGGGGCCTCGCTGGCTGCCGGCCTGGCCAGGCAGGGCCGGGTCGTGCTGCTCGAAGCCGAGGATCGCCCGGGCTACCATTCCACAGGACGCTCGGCAGCGTTCTGGACCGAGAGCTATGGCGGTCCGCAGGTCCAGCCTTTGACGACCGCTTCGGGGCCCTTTCTGCACCAGCATGGCTTCCTCGCCCCGCGCGGCGCACTCACCCTGGCGCGGTCCAGCGAACTGGCTGCCCTGGCCGATTTTGCTGCCGAGTTCCGGGCGCTGGGCGTGCGCGTTGACGATCTGGACCGTGACGCGTTGCTGCAGCGGCTACCGGGTCTGCGCGATGAATGGGTTGCGGGTGCCTATGAACCCGATTGCTGCGATATCGATGTTGCCGGGCTGCATCAGCATTGGCTGGCAGTTGGTCGACAAGCCGGGGCCGATCTCTGGACACGGGCGCAGCTGATCGAAGGGACGCGGGGCGCAGGCCAATGGCAGCTAAGGCTGTCAGACGGACGCCGCCTGGCAGCAAAGGTCCTGATCAACGCCGCCGGTGCCTGGGCTGATTCAGTCGCCCAGATGTGCGGGGTTCGACCGCTTGGCATTCAGCCCTATCGCCGAACCGTCGCGCAGTTGCAGCTGGCCAAGGGGCCACCGGCTGACCTGCCACTGGTGCTGGGGATCGATGGGCTGTTCTATTTCAAGCCCGAAGCCGGTCGGCTCTGGCTGAGCCCGCATGACGAAACACCCACCCCGCCCTGCGATGCCGCGGCGGAGGAACTGGACGTCGCCCTCGCGATTGACCGCTTTGAGCGCGTGGTGGATTGGCCGGTGAACCGGATCGAGCATCGCTGGGCCGGGCTGCGGTCTTTCGCGCGCGACCGGCTGCCGGTCTATGGCTTCGATCCGCGCGCTGATGGCTTTTTCTGGTTCGCCGGGCAGGGCGGCTTCGGCATCCAGACCGCGCCTGCCGCCGCCGATCTCGCCTGCGGGCTGCTGCTGGGGAATCCGGCAGGACCGGTCGACCCGCAGCCCTATGATCCAAAACGGTTTTACTAGCGAATCACGGGTTTTCCGCTAGCTTGTCCTGGTCGTCGCAAACCAGGGAGGAATACCCGCATGGCTCACCGTTTCGAAATCCGCCAGAACAAGGCCGGCGAATATGTCGCCTATTTCTGCTACAACGCGGAAACGATCTTCTGGACCGAAGGCTATAGCAGCAAGGCGAGTGCCAAGAACGCGATCGCCTCGATCAAAAGCAAGGGGCCGGATGCCGAGGTGGTCGACAAGACCCTCAGTTAGGGCTGGTGCCCGCCAGCGCCGCATCGCTGGCCAGCCGGTCGGCCCGCTCGTTCTCCGGGTGGCCGTCGTGACCTTTGACCCAAATCCAGTCAACCCGGTGGCGACGGCGCGCTTCGAGCAGCTGCTGCCACAGGTCGGCGTTGAGCACCGGCTTTTTCTGGGAATTGATCCAGCCGTTCTTCTGCCAGCCGAAGATCCACTTGGTGATCCCGTCGATCACATAGCGGCTGTCGGTATGCAGCGCGACGTGGCAGGGCTCCTTCAGCGCATCAAGCGCCTGGATCACAGCGGTCAGTTCCATCCGGTTGTTGGTCGTCTGGGGCTCGTGGCCGGACAGTTCCTTTTCGTGTTGTCCCATGCGCAGGACCACGCCCCAGCCGCCGGGGCCGGGGTTGCCCTTGCAGGCGCCATCGGTGAAGGCCTCAATCCGCTTCATGCGGCGGCGAAAATGCCGGCGTTGGCAGGATCGGCATAGAATTCCAGCCGCCGTGCATAGGCCAGCGGATCCTTGCGGGTGACCAGGGCGTCAGCCGGGGTGTTTACCCAATCCCAGGCGCGGGTCAGGGCAAAGCGCAGGCAGGCTCCCCGCGCCAGCAGCGGCAATGCGGCGCGCTCTTCGGATGAGAGCGGACGGACTTGTTCATACCCGGCGACCAAGGCGGCGGACAGCGCGGGATCGAACGCCGTTCCGTCGTTTGAAAAGCACCAGGCTGCATGGGTTACGGCAAGGTCATAGGCAAACAGATCGGTGCAGGCGAAGTAGAAGTCGATCAGGCCGGTGACCGCATCGCCCAGCATCAGGACATTGTCCGGGAACAGGTCGGCGTGGATCGTTCCGCGCGGCAGGCCTTCGGGCCACTGCGCGATGGTTGCCGGCAGCTCGCGGGCGATCAGGCTCGCAAAGGCAGGATCGATGTCAGCCAGACCGTCCTGACCGCATTCCTGCGCCAACCGCTGCCACTCGGCACGGCCCATGGCGTTTTCGCGCCGGCCCGGGAAATCCGCTGCGGCCAGTTGCATCTGGGCCAGCGCGCGTCCCACGGCATGCGCATGGCCGGGCGTGGGCGCACTCACCGATACGCCTGGCAGGAATTCGATCAAGGCCACCGCCTTGCCATCGATCAGGCGATAGAGGTTGCCTTGCCGGTCGTGAATCGTGCGCGGCACCGGGCAGCCCTTGGCCGAGAGGTGATCCAGCAGCGAGAGGAAGAATGGCAGGTCCTCCACCTCGATCCGGAACTCGTACATCGTCAGGATGAAGCGGGCGCCGCTGCCATCCTTACCCGTCGTCTCGACCAGCCAGTTGCTGTTCGAAATCCCCTCGGCAATGCCCTTCGCCGAAGTCAGTTCGCCAACGTCGAACTCTGCGACCAGCTGGCCCAGCGCTTCCGCCCCTAGGTGGGTATAAACCGCCATGCCCGGTCTTATTCCGCCAATTGCCGCGGCAGTTTGAACACGATCTTTTCCTCGGCGGTGACGACCTGTTCGACTGCAACGGTGCGGAATTCGCCGATCCGGTCGATTACTTCCTGGACCAGCGTTTCCGGCGCAGAGGCCCCGGCGGTCAGGCCCATCGTGGCTACCCCGGCGAACCAGGCCTCATCAATTTCGCTGCCGCGCTGGATCAGGCGGCCATCGGCGCCGCAGCGTTGCGCCACTTCGACCAGCCGGAGCGAGTTTGAGCTGTTGGGCGCGCCGATCACCAGCACCAGCTGGCATTCTTCGGCGATGGCCTTGACTGCTGCCTGGCGGTTTGACGTGGCATAGCAGATGTCTTCGGCTTTGGGGCCCGCAATGGCCGGAAACCGATCGCGCAGCGCGGCAACGATTTCCGCCGTGTCATCAACCGACAGGGTAGTCTGGGTAAGATAAGACAGGGCTGTGTCTGGACCGAAATCCAGGCTGGCCACGTCTTCCAGCGTCTCGACCAGCGAAATCGTGCCCTCGGGCACCTGCCCGAATGTGCCGATTACCTCGGGGTGTCCCTTGTGGCCGATAAAGACGATATGGCGGCCGGCCTCGATCTGGCGTTCGGCCTGGCGGTGCACCTTGCTGACCAGCGGGCAGGTCGCATCCAGCCAATCCAAACCGCGTTCGGTGGCCGCGGCCGGGACTGACTTGGGCACTCCGTGGGCGCTGAACACAACCGGGGCGCCATCGGGCACCTCGTCCAGCTCCTCCACGAAAACCGCGCCCTTGGCGCGCAGGCCATCAACGACAAAGCGGTTATGCACGATCTCGTGCCGGACATAGACCGGGGCGCCATAGCGCGTCAGGGCCCGTTCGACGATCTCGATCGCGCGGTCGACCCCGGCGCAGAAGCCGCGTGGGGCTGCCAAGAGAAGGCGAAGTGCAGGTTTGTTAGCTTGCTGAAAGGGCGCGTTCATGTTCGTCCCCCTAGCGTTTTGGCAATCACGCCGCTAGGGCAAGTTCTGCCCATGGACAGGAACCTGCCAGAATGACGCCTCGTACCCGCCTGATCGCTGCTGTTACCCTTGCCGCCGCCCTTGCGGGGTGCCGCGGAGCTGGCGACCTGGTGGTGGATGAAGGTGTCGGTATCTCTGCAGTTCGCAGTGCTTGCCCGGCGGTTGGCGTTCCCGACTATACCGGCGACGTGACCCTGTTCCGCACCGTGGATGCGACAACGGCTGACAATATCGATGTGGTCGGCGCACTCACCAATGTTCGCTCGACCTGCAATGACACGGGTGAAAAGGTTTACACCGCCGCCACCTTCGATGTGTTGGCCCGCCGCACCGACACGCGTGGCGCCCGCCAGGTGACGCTACCCTATTTCGTCACCGTGCTGCGCGGCGGCAATGCCGTGATTTCGAAGCGGGTCGGCACGGTCACGATCAACTTTGCCGATGGTCAGGAACGCGCGCAAGGCAGCGGTACCGCCAGCGCCTATGTCGACAAGGCCGAGGCCAGCCTCCCGGCCGATATTCGCGAACAGATCACCCGCAAGCGCAAGGCCGGCGATGCCGATGCCGCGGTCGATCCGCTGTCGCGGCCTGAGGTCAAGGCCGCGGTCGCCCGCGCGACCTTTGAAGTCCTCGTGGGCTTCCAGCTGACCCAGGACCAACTGACTTACAACGCCACCCGTTGATTAACGGCCTTGCGCTGCGGGAAGGTTTCATTTCCGCCGCAAACCGTCTAACCGGCGCGGCATGACTGCTGTCCAGACCATTCACGCCGCCTTTGTCGGTCACATCTCCGCCGCGCTCGATGCGCTGGAACAGGCCGGCACGCTGCCCGGTGGCCTTAACCGCGCTGCCGTGACGGTGGAGCCCCCGCGCGATCCGTCACACGGCGATCTGGCCACCAATGCGGCGATGGTCCTGGCCAAGCCGGCCGGGATGAACCCGCGCGCCTTGGCCGAAGCCCTGGTGGCTGAACTGGTCAAGGTAGCTGGCGTTTCCTCGGCCGAGATTGCTGGCCCGGGGTTCATTAACCTGCGGGTCGATGCTGCGGCCTGGCTGGCCGAACTGCGCGCTATTGCCGCGCTGGGCGGTGACTATGGCCGCTCGACCATGGGACAGGGCAGCACGGTCAACGTCGAATATGTTTCGGCTAACCCGACTGGTCCGATGCATATGGGCCATTGCCGCGGCGCCGTGGTGGGCGATGCGCTGGCAACCCTGCTCGAATTCGCCGGGCACAAGGTGATCCGCGAATATTACGTCAACGATGCCGGCGCGCAGGTTGATGTCCTCGCCCGTTCCGCCCACGTCCGCTATCGCGAGGCGCTGGGTGAGGCCGTGGGTGAAATCCCCGAAGGCCTCTATCCCGGCGAGTACCTGATCCCGGTTGGCAAGGTGCTTGCCGCTGAATTCGGCGATCAATACGTCACCGCGCCCGAAGCGGACTGGCTGGTGCTGTTCCGCGGCCGCGCCGTGGCCGCCATGCTGGAGATGATCAAGGCGGACCTGGCGCTGCTTGGCATCCACCATGATCTGTTTTCATCCGAAGCCGAACTGCAGGCGGCCGGCAAGCCTGAGCAGGCAGAGCAATGGCTGCGCGCGCA
The DNA here is from genome assembly GCA_041169825.1 of Pseudomonadota bacterium. Taxonomy (GTDB): domain Bacteria; phylum Pseudomonadota; class Alphaproteobacteria; order Sphingomonadales; family Sphingomonadaceae; genus Novosphingobium. The sequence continues at coordinate 6,197 of JBEEIN010000149.1, read as the reverse complement.
TGACCTGGTCTATGATGGCCAGTTGGAAGCGCCCAAGGGCAAGACGCCCGAGGATTGGGAGCCGGTTGAACTGCCGCTGTTCCGCTCGACCAAGTTCGGCGACGATCAGGATCGCCCGATTAAGAAGAGCACGGGTGAGTGGACCTATTTCGGGGCCGACCTCGCCTATCACTTCCAGAAGGCGCAGAGCGCCGACGCCCTGGTAGACATCTGGGGGGCGGACCACGCCGGCACGGTCAAGCGGATCAAGGCTGCGGTCGCCGCGATGACCGGCGCTGAAGGCCAGCCAACTCCGTTCGAAGTCAAGCTGGTCCAGATGGTTCAGCTGATGAAGGGTGGCCAGCCGTTCAAGATGTCAAAGCGGGCGGGGAACTTCGTTACCCTGGCCGACGTGGTCGAAATGGTCGGCAAGGACGTGGTCCGCTTCACGATGCTGACCCGTAAGCCCGATGCCCAGATGGACTTCGATTTCGACAAGGTGGTCGAAGCGTCGAAGGACAACCCGGTTTTCTACGTCCAATATGCCCACGCGCGGATCCGCTCGACCCTGCGCAAGGCTGCGGCCGAGGGCTTTGCCCCCGGGGATGCGGCGCTGGAACGGCTCGGCGAAGAGGAACTGGGCCTCATCAAACTGGCCGCGCAGTTCCCGCGTCTGGTCGAAGCGGCCGCCGTTGCGCGCGAGCCGCACCGCGTTGCCTTCTTCCTCCAGGATCTGGCTGCAGCGTTCCATGGTTACTGGAACGTCGGGAATGACCGGCCCGAAAAGCGGTTCATCGTGGCACAAGATTCAGACCTGACTGCTGCAAGGCTTTATCTTGCAACGCAAATCGGGCAACTTGTCCGCAATGGCCTCGCGCTCCTTGGCGTGGAGGCAGTGGAGGAAATGTGACGATGGTGGGGGTAAACGACGATCGCCGTGGCGCGGATGGCTGGGATGACCAGGACGAAGACCGTCTTGAAACCGAACAGCTTGAACTGAACGAGCCCAATGAGCGTCTCCCCTGGCTCGAAGGCGCCGATGATGACGATCCGGATGATGGCGACGGCTATGATGCTGGTCGCCTGGCGCTGATGTTCGGCGGTGCTCTGACCCTGCTTGCGGCAGTGGTTGGGGGGATCTGGTGGTTCACCCATTCGGGCACCGATCCCGAACTGGTCGCCGATGGCAGCCTGGTCGCGGCCCCGACCGAACCCTACAAGACTGCACCGGCCAATCCGGGCGGGAAAACGTTCGACGGTACCGGCGATCTCAGCTTCGCCGCGTCCGAGGGCAAGAGCCGAACTCCCGTCATCGCCGGCGCGGGCGAAGCTGGCGCTGCGGCAGCCCCCTTGGCAAGCGCCTCGGCAACCGCTGCCGCGCCTGCCGCATCTGCTTCATCCGCACCAGCCGCTTCGGGTGGCGTGGGTGTCCAGGTTGGCGCTTTTTCGTCACAGGCCAGCGCCGAGGCCGGCTGGAGCAAGCTGGTCGCGCAGGCCAATGGTGCCCTGTCGGGCGTTTCGCATCGTGTCGTCGCGGGCACGGCTGACAATGGCACGATTTACCGCCTGCAGGCTGTCCAGCCTGATCGCGCTGCGGCTTCGTCACTGTGCAGCCGCCTCAAGGCGGCAGGCATATCCTGCCAGGTCAAGTAGGCCTGTAATCCACACGCAGGTCGGCTGGCCCGCTTGCATGGCGGGCCACTTCCTGCGACCGTTGCTAGATCATGACACCCGCCATTTTCGGCCTTTCCGGACTGACCCTGACCGCCGACGAGCGGGCCTTTTTCCATGAGGCTGATCCGGCCGGTTACATTCTGTTCGGCCGGAATATCGAAAGCCGTGAGCAGGTCCGCGCCCTGACCGACGCGCTGCGCGCAATCCACGGGCGCGACAAGCTGCTGATCACGATCGATCAGGAAGGCGGCCGGGTCGCGCGGATGAAGCCGCCGGTCTGGCCGGCCTATCCGGCGGGGGCGGCCTTCGATGCCCTGTTCGATGTGGCACCGGCCTCTGCGATCGAAGCGGCCCGCGCCAATGCCGAGGCGCTGGGGCATGACCTGCATGAAGTGGGCATCACCTGCACCCATGCACCGGTGCTCGATGTTCGCCAGCATGGCGCGCACGATGTGATTGGCGACCGCGCCTATGGATTTGAGCCGTTGCGGGTGGCGGCAATCGGCCGGGCCGTGCTCGACGGGCTGGCGCGCGCGGGCGTGGTCGGCACGATCAAGCACATGCCGGGGCATGGCCGCTCGCTGGTCGATACCCACAAGGAATTGCCAACCGTCACGGCCAGCGAAGCCGAGCTGGAGAGCGATATCGCCCCGTTCAAGGCACTGGCCGATGCCCCGATCGCGATGACCGGGCACCTCATCTTCACCGCCTGGGATGCCGATCATCCCGCCACGCAGTCGCCCTATGTGATCGAACAGGTCATCCGCCAGAAGATCGGCTTTGAGGGCCTGTTGCTGACTGACGATCTCGACATGGAGGCGCTGTCGGGCACCGTGCCGGAACGCGCCGAAACGGCAATCCGGGCGGGATGTGACATTGCCCTTAACTGTTGGGGCAAGATGCCGGACATGATCGGGATATGCGAGCGGCTCGGGACCATGGCCGCGGCCACCGCAAAGCGCCACGCCAGCGCGCTTGATGCGATCCAGGCACCCCGGCCGACTGCGGCTCAGGCGGAACTGGCCGCCAAGCGCGATGCCCTGCTCGCCCTCGTCGAAAAGGCTGAGGCGCGGGCATGAGTGACGACTTGATCGACAGCCCGGCTATCACCCTGCCGGAGGAGGACTGGGCCGGTCCCGGTGCTGCCGCAACCGAAGACGCCGCGCTCTACCTTGAGCTGGACGGCTGGGAAGGGCCGCTTGACCTGCTGCTTGATCTGGCGCGGCGGCAAAAGGTCGACCTGCGCAAGATTTCGATCCTGGCGTTGGTTGACCAGTACCTGACCTATATCGAACGGGCCGAGGCGCTGCGACTGGAACTGGCGGCCGATTACCTCGTGATGGCGGCCTGGCTGGCCTACCTCAAATCCGCGCTGCTTTTGCCGCGCGATGAGCAGGAAGATCCCAGCCCCGAAGAACTGGCGCTGCGTCTGCAATTGCGGCTCCAGCGATTGGCCGCAATGCGCGATGCCGCGGCCCGGCTGATGGGGCGTGACCGCCTGGGCCGCGATGTCTTCCTGCGCGGCGCGCCAGAGGGGCTGCGGGTCGATCGCAAGGCCAAGTGGCAGTGCGATTGGTTCGCGCTCGTCCAGGCCTATGGCCAGGTCAAGGCGCGCACCGCGCCGGTGGTGCACATGGTGCGCGACCGGATGGTGATGACGCTGGATAGCGCGCTGGCCCGCGTATCCTCGATGCTGGGCGTCAATATCGACTGGATGGAACTGAAGGATTTCCTGCCGCCGCATGCCGATCCGAAGCTGCGCCGCTCGGCCATGGCATCCAGCTTCGTCGCTGCCCTGGAACTGGCGCGGCTGGGCAAGGCGGAATTGCAGCAGGAAACGACATTTGGCCCCCTGATGCTTCGCGGAGTGAAAGCATGAGCAAGCCGGACGATCTGGTCCGCGCGGTTGAGGCGACGCTGTTTGCCGCCGAAGAGCCGATGACTGCCGAAGCAATCTCCACCCATCTGGGCGGGGCTGACGTCAAGGCGGCGTTGGCTCAACTGGCGGAGACTTATCAGGACCGGGGCATTCACCTGGTCGAACGGGCCAAGCGCTGGCACTTCCAGACCGCGCCCGACCTGGCGCACCTACTGCGGCGTGAGCGCGAGGAAGTGCGGCGGCTGTCGCGCGCGGCCACCGAAGTTCTGGCTATCGTCGCCTATCATGAGCCGGTCAGCCGCGCCGAGGTGGAGGCAATCCGCGGGGTCCAGACCGCTAAGGGCACGCTCGACGTGTTGATGGAGGCCGGCTGGGTGCGCATCGTCGGTCGCCGCGAAGTGCCGGGCCGCCCGGTGATCTATGCCACTACGCCGGAATTTTTAACGCACTTTGGCCTGGAAAGCCGTCGTGATCTGCCGGGTCTGGACGAGCTGAAGGCCGCGGGTCTGCTCGATCCGGTTGAGGATGCCTTGGCCGATGCGATGGAAACCGCGGCGGAACGCCGCGAAGCGGCCGAAGTTGAAGCCGGACTGGCAAGCGAGGACGAAAGCGCCTAGATAGGCATGGACGGGGGCAAGGTCCTCGAAGTGGAGTCGGTTTAATGGGCGGTTTTTCAATCTGGCACTGGCTGATCGTGCTGCTGGTCGTGCTGATCCTGTTCGGTCGCGGCCGCGTGTCGGACATCATGGGTGATTTCGGCAAGGGCATCAAAAGCTTCAAGCAGGGCATGGCCGACGAAGAGACCAAGCCTGCTGCGCCGCCGGCGCAGATCCCGGCGCCGAGCGAGAATGCTGCCGCCACCGAGGCTACCAAGACCGAACAGAAGTAAGCGGGCGAGGGCAGGCGCGTGTTCGATATCGGCGCCTCTGAGCTGCTGCTGATTGTCATCGTCGCGGTGGTGGTAATCGGTCCCAAGGACCTGCCGCTGGCGCTCCGCACCGCGGGGCGCTGGATCGGCAAGGTCCGCCGCGTCTCCGGCCATTTCCGCGCGGGCGTGGAAACCATGATCCGTGAGGCTGAACTGGCCGAAATGGAGCAGAAGTGGCGCGAGCAGAATGAGGCGATCATGCGCGAGCATCCGCCGCAGAGCGCCAGTGCCGAGGCCGCGTTGATTGGTCACGATCCGGGCACCATGCAGGCTGAAGCGCCGGCCGACCCTGAAAAGCCGAAGCCCGATCAGGCGGCGTGACATGGTTTTGAAGATCAAAGACATCGACGAAAGCCAGGCCCCGCTGCTCGATCACCTGATCGAGCTGCGCGCGCGGCTGATGCGCTGCATCCTGGCGCTGCTGGTGGCCTTTGGGGTGTGCTTCTACTTTGCCAATGACATTTTCGGATTTCTGGTCCGTCCGCTGACCGATGCCTTCCCGCCAGGGCAAGGTAAGTTGATCTACACCCAGCTTTACGGTGCGTTTTTCGTCAACGTGAAGGTGGCCCTGTTCGCGGCCTTCCTGGTCTGCTTCCCAATCATCGCCAACCAGCTCTGGGCCTTTGTTGCCCCGGGGCTCTATGCCAAGGAAAAGAAGGCCTTCCTGCCGTTCCTGCTGGCCACGCCGGTGCTGTTCACGGCTGGCGCGGCCTTGGCCTATTTCGTGGTCATGCCCACCGCGTTCCACTTTTTCCTGGGGTTCGAAGGGCAACGCGGCGGTTTGTCGACCGAGGCCCTGCCCGAGATCGGAGCCTATCTTAGCCTGGTGATGCAGTTCATCATGGCCTTCGGGATCAGTTTCCTGCTGCCGGTGCTGCTGCTCTTGCTCAACCGCGCCGGGATCCTCGGCCGCGACGATCTGGTCCGCGCCCGGCGCTATGTCATCGTCGGCATCACGATCATCGCGGCGGTGATTACCCCGCCCGATGTGATCTCGCAGCTGATGCTCGCCGTGCCGCTCTGGCTGCTTTACGAAAGCGCGCTGGCGATCATGTGGTTCACCGAACGCAAGGAACGCGCCGAGGCCGCGCAGGGCACGGACCTGGTTCCGCCGGGTGAGCCGCTGGCCTGACGATCAGTTGCCGCGCTGGTGGACCAGTCGGCCACCGATCCACACCTGCATCACCTGCGTCGCGCGGATTTCGGCAGGCGTTGCCAGCATCGGATCGCGATCGATCAGCAGGAAATCGGCCCGTTCGCCGCGTTGCAGGCGGCCAAAGCGACCCTCGGCAAAGCCCGCCCAGGCCCCGTTGGCGGTATAGGCGGTGAGCGCCAGTTCGCGGCTGACCCGTTCCTGTGGCTGCCACCCGCCAAACGGCTGGCCATCCGGCCCGGTGCGGCTGATCGCGGCCGCGAACCCGGCCCAGGGATCGGAGATTTCCACCGGAACGTCAGAGCCGAAGGCCAGCTTCGCGCCGCTGGCGGCCAGGCTGGCCCAGGCATAGGCACCCCTCAGGCGGTTTGGCCCCAGCCGCGCCTCGGCCATCAGCCGGTCAGAGGTTTCGTGCACCGGCTGCATCGAGGCGATCACCCCCGCCTTGGCAAAGCGCGGAATATCGATTGGATCGACGATCTGCGCGTGCTCGATCCGCCAGCGCCGATCGCCGGTGTAGGTCTGGTTCATGTCCTCGATCGCGGTCAGGGCCGCGGCGTTGGCCTCGTCCCCAATCGCGTGGA
>JBEEIN010000148.1:0-3183 GCA_041169825.1 Pseudomonadota bacterium | reverse complement strand
CCGCTGTCCGCCGCGCCCGCAAGATGGAGCGCAAGCGGATGGAGCGTGACGGCGTCAAGTAAGCTTGAACCGTAAGCCACGATAAGCCATGAGGGCGCGGAGCAATCCGCGCCCTTTGCTTTTGGCGCATAGTAGGAAGAAAGTTCATGACCGAGATCACCCGCGTTCCGCTGCAACCGATCGCCAAGGGCGCGCTGGGCAAGCTGTGGCTGGGTGTGGCCGCGGCGGCGCTGGCGGCTGGCGGCCTGGCCTGGACCACCCTGCCCAAGGGCGTGGATGTTGAAACGATCAAGGCGGGCACCGGCCCTTCGCCGACGACGGCCGACGTGGTCCAGATCAACTACAAGGGCAGCCTCGAAAACGGCAAGGTCTTCGACCAGGCCGAACGCGCTGTATTCCCGGTCGAAGGCGTGATCCCCGGCTTCACCCAGGCGCTCGAAAAGATGCAGAAGGGCGGCAAGTACAAGGTCGAGATCCCGGCCGAGCTCGCCTATGGCGCACAGGAACAGCGCAACCCGCGCACCGGTCAGGTTGAAATCCCGGCCAATTCGGACTTGGTCTTCGAAATCGAACTGCTCGATTTCAAGAGCCGCGCCGAGGTTGAGGCCCAGATGCGGATGATGCAGCAGCTGCAGGCGCAGATGCAGGCCCAACAAGGCGGCGGCGCTGCCAAGGGCGCCACACCGCCCCCGCCGCCGGTCCAGTAAGTCCGGCCCTTTACCCGCCTTGAAGCGCGCGCTGGCGGGTGCTAGCGCGCTAGCAACCATTTCTAACCTAAGGGAACGCCATGTCGGTCGATACCGCTACCGTGGCCAAGATTGCTGCGCTGGCCCGGATCAAGCTGTCCGAGGGTGAAGTTGCGGCGATGGTGCCGGAACTGAACGGAATCCTCGCCTGGGTCGAACAACTCGGCGAAGTCGATGTCACCGGCATTGAGCCGATGACCGCGGTGATCGAGAACAAGCTGCGGCTGCGCGATGACGTGGTCAATGCCGATCCGCTGACCGGCGGTGACAACCGCGATGCTGTCCTCGCCAATGCCCCTGCACCGGAACATGGCTTCTTTGGCGTGCCCAAGGTGATCGAATAATGACCGACCTGACCGAACTGGGCGTCGCGGCAATCCGCGACGGCATTGCCAAGGGCGATTTCACCGCGGTTGAAGTGGCTGAGGCGTTCAACGCCAATGTCGCCGCCGCGCAGGAAGCGCTGAACGCCTTCATCGTCGCCACGCCGGAAAAGGCGCTGGAAGCGGCCAAGGCCACCGATGCCAAGCGCGCTGCCGGCCAGCCGCTGGGCAAGATGGGCGGCGTGCCGATCGGCATGAAGGACCTGTTCGCCACCAAGGGCGTCCAGACCACGGCCGCCAGCCACATCCTCGAAGGCTTCACGCCCGAATATGAAAGCACCGTCAGCCAGAAGCTGTGGGATGCCGGCGCGGGCATGTTGGGCAAGCTCAACCTTGATCAGTTTGCCATGGGCTCGTCGAACGAGACCAGCTATTTCGGCAATGTCATCTCGCCCTGGCGGCGCAACGATGGCGGCAATGCGGCGATGGCCCCGGGCGGAAGCTCGGGCGGCAGCTCGGCGGCGGTTTCGGCCCGGCTCGCGCCTGCCGCGACCGGCACGGATACCGGTGGCTCGATCCGCCAGCCCGCGGCCTTCACCGGCATTTCGGGCATCAAGCCGACCTATGGCCGCTGCTCGCGCTGGGGAATCGTCGCCTTCGCCAGCTCGCTCGACCAGGCCGGCCCGATGGCGCGGGACGTGCGTGACTGCGCGATCATGCTGGAAGCCATGGCCGGGTTTGACCCCAAGGATTCGACCAGCCTCGATATGCCGGTGCCCGAATGGGAAGCGGGCCTCTCGGGCGATCTTAAGGGCAAGAAGGTCGGAATCCCGCGCGAATACCGCATGGACGGGATGGACGCCGACGTCGCCGCCAGCTGGGATGCCGGGATCGCCTGGCTGAAGGACGCCGGGGCAGAGATCGTCGATGTCTCGCTGCCACACACGAAGTATGCCCTGCCGGCCTATTACATCATCGCCCCCGCAGAGGCTTCGTCGAACCTCGCCCGCTATGATGGCGTGCGCTATGGCCTGCGCGACCTGCCCGATGGGGCTGGCCTGCAGGACATGTACGCCGCCACCCGCGCCGCCGGGTTTGGGCCAGAGGTCAAGCGCCGCATCCTGATCGGCACCTATGTGCTCTCGGCCGGCTTCTATGATGCCTATTACACCCAGGCGCAGAAGGTCCGCACGCTGATCGCGCAGGACTTCAAGAACGCCTTTACCCAGTGCGACGTGATCCTCGCCCCCACCGCGCCGACCGCCGCCTTTGGCCTTGGCGAAAAGAGCGACGATCCGCTGAGCATGTACCTCAACGACGTCTTCGCCGTGCCGGCTTCGCTGGCGGGCCTGCCAGCCATGTCGGTCCCGGCCGGTCTCAACCGCGAGGGCCTGCCGCTTGGCCTGCAGATCGTCGGCAAGCCTTTTGACGAGCAGGGTGTCCTCAACGCCGGCCTCGCGATCGAGAGCCGCGCGCAGTTCTCGGCCAAGCCGGAAAAGTGGTGGTAAGATGAGCAACTATCGCATTCAGGGCGCCACGGGCGAATGGGAAGTCGTGATCGGGCTGGAAGTCCATGCCCAGGTCATGACCCAGTCGAAGCTGTTTTCGGGCGCCGCCACGGCCTTCGGCGCAGAGCCCAACAGCCAGGTCAGCCTGGTCGACGCGGCCATGCCGGGCATGCTGCCGGTGCCGAACCGCGAGTGTATCCGCCAGGCGGTGCGCACGGGGATGGCGATCAACGCGCAGATCAACAAGTGGTCGCGGTTTGACCGCAAGAACTACTTCTATGCTGACCTGCCGCAGGGTTACCAGATCAGCCAGCTGTACCACCCGCTGGTGGGTGAGGGTGAGATCGAGGTGATCCTGGACGAGAAGGATCCCGAAGGTTCGACCAAGACCATCGGGATCGAACGCATCCACGTCGAGCAGGACGCCGGCAAGCTGATGCACGATCAGCACCCGACCATGTCCTATGTTGACCTCAACCGGTCGGGCGTGGCGCTGATGGAAATCGTCAGCCGCCCGGATATGCGCTCACCGGCCGAAGCCGGGGCCTATGTTGCCAAGCTGCGCCAGATCCTGCGCTATGTCGGCTCGTGCGATGGCAACATGGA
>JBEEIN010000147.1:0-7128 GCA_041169825.1 Pseudomonadota bacterium | reverse complement strand
GATTGGGGCTGGCCACCACGGTGTTCGTCTCGATCCGCACCAACCGTCATGACCCGGCCTGGCTGGAAGCCTTTTCGCGCGGCGTGGCGGCGATTGACGAGATCGTCGAATGCCACCGGATGGCCGGTGATGTCGATTACCTGCTCAAGCTGGTGGTGCGCGACATTGCCCATTACGACCGGATCTATCGCAAGCTGATCGCCGCGATCCCAGACCTGGCCGATGTCAGTTCCAGCTTCTCGATGGAGCGGATGAAGGCGACGACCGCCCTGCCCCGGCCGACCTGATCGGGCTATTTGCGCAGCAGCCAGCCGAACACTTCGGGAAGCCGCCTTGCCCAGGCGTTTTCCTCGTGCTCGGCGCCCTCGTAAACCTTGCTTTCCCAATCGCGCCCGCGCTGCCAGCCGCTCGCCGCCATGCGGGCATCGATGGCCTGCTGATAGGGCGCGTAGAAAGCATCGAGCGTGGCCGTGCCATGGTCCATCCATACCCGGCGGCCATCGGCTTGGCCCAGGCGGGCGGCGAACCAGCCATCCCACAAGGCAATCAATTCCGGATTAGCCTCACCCACGGCGCGCGGATCGGCCGCGGGCCAGTGCGAGGAAACGCAACCCGCCCGGCCATAGGTCTGCGGCCGTTCCAGAAAGGCATAGCAGCTCACCAGCCCGCCCATGCTTGAGCCGATGATCGCCGTATCATCGCGACCCGCACGGGTGCGGAAGCTGGCATCGACCCAATGCTTGAGCGGACCGGCCAGCCAGTCGAGATAGGCCGCGCTCACCACCGGCCCGCCGGTCATCGCGTCTATTGCTGCACGCGGGGCGCCGCTGGCGGTCTGATAGAGTGATTGCGGCAAGTATTGGCGATAGCGGTCCTTACCCGGCGCCCAAATGCCCACGATGATGTGCGGCGCAACCTTGCCGCTTTTCATCGCCGCCAGCATCGCCTTGTCGGCAGCCCAGACCTTGTTGAAATTGCTCTTGGCCGGTTCGAACAGGTTATGCCCGTCGTGCATGTAAAGCACCGGATAACGCCGGTTGCCCCGGTCATAGCCCGGCGGCAACCAGATCGTCAGCCGTTGCTCGGGCAGGCCAGCGGCGGCGACGTGTTCGTATTCCAGGAACCGCCCGCCATCGGCACGTGCCAGCACCGGGGCGGCCAGCAGCGCCGCAAGCAGCGCCAGCAGGCCGCCCAGCGCCCTCACTTCGCCGGAACCAGCCGGATCGCGAAGCCGCCGCCCGGCGCGATTCGCAGGGTCAGGCTGTCCGCGCTGGTCAGCACCTTGTTCTCGATCACGATCGAATGGCGCTTGTCGGTGCGGTAATCGGCATCATCGCCATCGCGATAGATCTCGGCCTTGTAGCGCTTGCCCGCGGTCAGGAAGTCCAGCTTGAACGACACGGTGTGGGCGTTTTCATCACCCACGGCACCGACATACCAGCCCTCACCGCCGCGCTCCTTGCGGGCGATCGTGGCATAGTCACCGATCTCGCCATTGAGGACGCGGGTTTCCTGCCAGTCGGTCGGCACGTCGCGGATGAACTTCAGCTCCTTCGGGAACTTCGCATAGTTTTCCGGCGTATCGGCCAGCATCTGCACCGGCGAATAGATCACCACGTAAAGCGCCAGCTGCTTGGCAATGGTCGAGAGGATATCGCTGTTCTCGGACCCTTTGAGGCTCAATACGCCGGGGGTGAAGTCCATCGGGCCTTCAAGCATGCGGGTGAAAACCAGGTTGGCTTCGTGCTCAGGCGGGTTCTTGCCCCCGATCCAGGCATTGTATTCCATCCCGCGCATGCCTTCACGCGCCACCCAGTTGGGAAAGGTGCGCTGCAAGCCAGTGCCCTTGACCGGCTCGTGACTGTCAAAGGCGATCTTGTACTTGGCCGCAGCCTCGGCCACGCGGACGAAGTGGTTGGTCATCCACTGGCCCTGGTGCCACTCGCGGTACTTCTTGCCATCGGCATCGACCCGCTCGATCTGCGCGGCGTCGGTGACATAGCCGGTCTTCACAACCATATAACCATTATCGGCAGCGAACTTGAACGCCTTGTCCAGCTGGTTGTCATAATGGGTGGCGGCGCCGCCGGTTTCGTGGTGGCCGATCAGCCGCACGCCCTTCTTCTTGGCATAGGCGGCCAGCGCCTTCACGTCGAAGTCCTCGGTCGGCTTAGCAAAGTCCATGTCCCAGCCATTGCCGAACCAGTCGCCATCCCAGCCGACATTCCAGCCTTCGACCAGCACGTGCGGCACGCCATTGGCGGCGGCAAAGTCGATGTACTTTTTGACGTTGGCCGTGGTTGCGCCGTGCTTTGGCCCGCGCGCCCAGGACCATTCACCCTTGATCATGTTCCACCACACCCCGGCGAACTTGCCGGGTTTGAACCAGCTGACATCACCCAGCTTGTTGGGCTCGTTGAGGTTCAGCATCAGGTGGCTGTGGTAGATGCCCGGGGCATCATCGGCGATGATCAGCGTGCGCCACGGCGTGTTCCAAGCACCAGACTTGCGAACCTTGGCCTCACCCGCGCCGGGGGTCAGGTTGGCGCGCAGCGTGGTGCCTTCGGTGCGGGTGACGGCCATGCCCGAATAGTCAACCAGCGCGGCTTCGTGCAGGGCCACGTGGGTGCCATCGGCCAGCTTGATGGTAACCGGCGTATCGGCCGTGCTGACCGCGGAAAGCGGGGTCTTGTTGTAAAGGTATTCCTCACGGTTCCACAGGAAGGCCGGCTTCCACCAGGCAGTGCCATCCTGCGCGAAGGCGAACTCGGTCAGCTCGTCGGCAATGTTGGTCTTGACCATGTTGGGCTGGTTGGGAAACTCATACCGGAAACCCAGACCATCATCATACAGCCGGAAGGTGACGGTAAAGACGCGGGCCAGCGCGGTGGTTTCCTTCAGGTGAACCTTCAGCTCACGATAGTGATTGCGGATCTGCGCCCATTCGCCCCAGGGCTGGTTCCAGGTCTCGTCAAAATCGCGCACTTCCTGCCCGGTGATGGTCAGGCGGCGATCGATCTTGGCCTCATCGGTGAACAGGAAGCCCAGGCGCGATGGCTTGATCACTTCCTTGCCCTTGCGGGTCACGGCATAGGCCGCGCGCCCGTCACCATCGATCGTCACGGCCACGCTGACCGTGCCACCGGGCGAGCTGGCGGTCACCGGCGCCTGCTGGGCCAGCACCGGGGTTGCAGCCAGTGCGAGGCCCAGGCCCAGCGCGAAACGGATCGACTTCATGTCACTTGCTCTCCCGGATGAGGACGGCCGCGAAGGCGGGCAGGCGGCCGGGCTCTGCCCCGTTGACCGCAAAGATGGAGGTACCGCTGGTGGGCAGGCCTTCGGGCCAGGCCGCTTCACCGGCAGACAGGTTGAATGCTGCAAGGACCGCTTCCGCACCCGACCGGCGGCGCAGGACCAGGCGCGCTTCGTCAGCCAGGATCACTTCGCAGGTGCCATTGCGCAGCGCCGGGACCTTGCTGCGCAAGGCCAGCAATTCGCGCGTCAGGTTGAGTAGCGAGGCCGGGTCACCATCTTGCCGGTCCACTGCCTTGGCCATGTTCTCCTCGCCCAGCGGCAGCCACGGCGTGGCGCTGGCGGTAAACCCGCCTTGCTCGCTCTGCGCTTGCCAGGGCAGCGGCGTCCGTGCCCCATCGCGGGCCAGGGTCAGCGGCCAGTTGGCAATGGCTTCCGGGTCTTGCAGTTGTTCGAACGGAATTTCGACCTGGGTCAGCCCCAGCTCCTCGCCCTGATAGACGATGATATTGCCGCGCAGCGAGGCCAGCAGCGCGGCTTTGAGCCGGGCAAAGGCATCGCGCTGATCGGGTGCGCACCAGCGCGACAGGGCGCGCGGCGCGTCGTGATTTTCAAAGGCCCAGCTGGGCCAGCCGATGTCGGGCGCATCGGGCCACTGGCCCAGTGCCTGGGCGACCACGGCGGGGGTCAACTGCTGCGCGTAGAGGAAGTCAAAGCCATAGGCGCTATTGAGCCGCGCTTCCCCGCTGGTGAACAGCTTCATCTCGCGCTCGGCATCCTTGCCGCCCACCTCGGCAACGGTGAAGATTCCGTCATAGCTGTCAGTCAGCGCGCGGATCCGCTCAATGAAGCGGGGGATGTCGGCGTGCGACTGATTGAACAGCTGCTGCTGGAAATCGAACGGCCGGGTGCGCGGCTTGCCATCGGGTTCCGCCGGCGGGTTATCGCGCAGCTGCGGATCGTGCATTGCAAAGTTCAGCGCATCGATCCGGAAGCCATCGACCCCGCGATCGAGCCAGAACTGGGCCACCCCCAGCAGGGCTTCCTGAACGGCCGGATTGTGGCAGTTGAGCTGCGGCTGGCTGGAAAGGAAGTTGTGCAGGTAATACTGGCAGCGGCGCGCGTCCCAGGTCCAGGCCGGGCCACCAAAGACGGACTGCCAATTGGTGGGCGGCGAACCATCGGGCTTGGCATCGGCCCAGACGTACCAATCGGCCTTGGCATTATCCCGGCTGGCGCGGCTCTCTACAAACCAGGCGTGCTGGTCTGATGTGTGCGAATAGACCTGGTCGATCGTGACGCGGATGCCCAGCTCGTGCGCGCGGGCAACCAGCGCATCGAAATCGGCCAGGGTGCCGAAGATCGGATCGACGCCGCAATAATCGGCAACGTCATAGCCAAAGTCAGCCATCGGCGAGGTGAAGAACGGCGAAATCCAGATCGCATCGACACCCAGCTTGGCAACATAGTCCAGCCGCTCGGTAATGCCCGGCAGATCGCCGATTCCGTCGCCATTGGAATCGCGGAAGCTGCGCGGATAAATCTGATAGATCGCCGCGCCGCGCCACCATTCTTGGCCGACCTGGTCTGAAGTCGGCGCTGCAATTCGGGTCAGGCGATTCATCGGGAACTCACATTGGATTCCTGCGCGGCGCAAACGGCATAGCCGAAGGGCGGCAGAGTGATAGTCAGGCTGCCCGGTGCATCAGCGGCCAAGGCGCATTGGCCGGCAAGCGGCTTGAAGGTCAGGCTCCGCGGCTCAATCGCGACGCGTTGGGTAATCGGCTGGTTCGAGGTGTTGAACGCCAGCACCACTTCCTGCCCAGTCTTGGGATCGAACCGCGATGCGGCAAACAGGCCGGGTTTGTCAGAGAAGGCGCGGTTTACAGTCGCCCCGGCATAGAGCGCCGGGGTTTCCTTGCGCACTTCGGCCAGCGTCGCAATCTGGCGATAGAGCGGGTGATCGCGATCGAAGTTCGCTTGCGCCGTGGTCGCCTTGGTGCCGATCAGGGCATTGTCATTGTAGACCGCGACCTTTGACGGGAACATGTCTTCGCGCGCCAGCTGGTCCCCGCCGTCAGAAACGAAGCCTTGCTCGTCACCATAATAGACCACAGGCACGCCGCGCAGGGTCAGCAACATGGCATTGCCCAGCATGACCCGGGCCAACAGCTCATCCTGACCAATGCCCGGATTGCCCTGCTTTACGAACATCGCAAAGCGGCCGAAATCGTGATTGCCAAGGAAGGTCGGCAGGTTGAGCGCCCCGGCCTCTCCCCCTTCATACAAGGCATCGTCTTCGAACAGGCGGGCCAGCATGTCGGTTCCGGCCTTGCCCGAAACGACCCGTTGCGTTGCTGCCGCGAATGCCATGTCGAGGTTAGATGGCAAGCCGGCCACGCGGGTCCAGCGCGCGGTCAGTGCCGGATCGACATCACCGGTCGCCACTTCGCCAAAGATATGGAAGTTGGGAATGCCCTTGTCCTTGGCGACCTTCAGGATCGCCGGAACGAAGGCCTGCCAGAATTCGGGATTGACGTGCTTGGCCGTATCGATGCGGAAGCCATCGATGCCGAACCGTTCGATCCAGCTGGAATAGATCTCGATCATCCCGGCGACCACGCGCGGGTGTTCGGTCGCAATATCATCGAGGCCGACGAAATCGCCATAAACGGCGCCTTCGCCCACCCAGTTCGAATTGCCACGGTTGTGGTAATAGATCGGATCGTTCAGCCAGGCCGGGACCTTTACCGTCGCCTCATCCTTCGGGACGAAGGGTGTATAGGCCCAGCTCGGATCGGTCAGCTTGGCCCAGTTTTCAGGCCGTGGATCCCTATCGCCGTTGAAGCCCGGGTTGATCGCTGCTCCAGCCGGTCCACCGCGACGCGAGAACGGGAAATCGGCCTTGCTGCGATAGGCATAGTCGCCCGGATCGCGGTACTGGATCACGTCGGCCGTGTGGTTGACCAGAATGTCCATGTAGACCTTCATGCCGCGCGCATGGGCCGCATCGACAAAGGCCTTGAACTCCTCGTTCGTGCCGAAATGCGGATCGACCTGGGTGAAATCGGTCACCCAATAACCGTGGTATCCGGCACTTTCATCGCCCTTGGGTCCCTGGACCACCTTGTTCTTGAAGATCGGGGCAAACCAGATCGCGGTCGCACCCAGACCCTGGATATAGTCCAGCCGGCTGGTCAGCCCTTTCAGGTCGCCGCCGTGGAAGAAACCCTTGCTGGTCGGATCATAGCCGGTCTTCAGCCGGTCACCCTTCAGGCCGCCGGTGTCATTCTTGGGATCGCCATTCTCAAACCGGTCGGGCAGGACGAAGTAGACCACTTCCTGGTTTGGCGTGCGCGCGCGCACCTCTGCCAACTGCGCGGCAGGGGCGGCACCCTGGGCCAGGGCCGGAGCGGCCAGCACCAGCAGGCTTGCGGCGGTCAACATCGAGCGGATCATCAGGCGACGCCTCTGGCTTGAAAGGTTGAACTAGCCGGCACGAACCGGCTCGGCTGCACAGGTCTGCGCAATAAACTCCGCATGGGTCGGCAGGCGTGGGACCGGCGCGGCCAGGATGGTCTTCAGGTCATTGAGGAAGCCCGCCAGTTCATCCCGCGTCAGCGCATCGGCCAACGGGTGATAGGTATGGGGCAGGATGTTCTGCCCGACCAGGACCTGGAACCAGCCCACTTCGGCAAACAGTTCTTCCTGCTCGCGGAAGATCCGCCCGGTTGCCTTGAACAGCTCGATCTTGTCGCGCAGGCTTTGCGGCAGTTCCATCTCGCGCAGGTGTCGCCAGAACGGCTCATCGCGCTGGTTAGCCGTGTAATGCAGGATAATGAAATCGCGGATCCGCTCGTAATCATAAGCGATCCG
>JBEEIN010000146.1:0-3825 GCA_041169825.1 Pseudomonadota bacterium | reverse complement strand
GCAGCTCGATCGTTTCCGCGCCGGTCAGGGCTGCGGCGAAAGTGGAGTCAGCCGCTTCGAACACGTGGTGGCCTTCGTCGAAGACCAGCCGGGTGGGGCGCTGCGCATGGTCGCGGCCCCGGGCGGCGTTGACCATCACCAGCGCATGATTGGCAATCACCAGATCGGCCTGGGCCGAGGCGCGGGCGGCGCGCTCAATGAAGCACTTCCGGTAATGCGGGCAGCCGGCATAGACGCATTCGCCGCGCTGGTCGGTCAGCGCCTTGATCCCGCGCTGGCGGAACAGGGTGCCGAGCCAGCCGGGCAGGTCCCCGCCGATCATGTCACCGTCCTGGCTATAGGCCGCCCAGCGCGCAACCAGCTGGGCCATGATTGCTGCCCGACCTGCGAAACCACCTTGTAAGGCATCCTCAAGGTTCAGCAAACAAAGGTAATTTTCTCGCCCTTTGCGAACCACCACCGGCTGGGTGCCATTGCCGCGCTGGCCTGGCCAGGCCCGGCGGCTTTCGCGCCGAAGTTGGCGTTGCAGGGCCTTGGTATAGGTCGAAACCCAGACGGTTCCGCCCGATTGCTCGGCCCAGAGCGAGGCCGGGGCAAGGTAGCCCAGCGTCTTGCCGATCCCGGTTCCGGCTTGCGCCAGCAGCACGTGCGGTAGGCCTTCGCGGCGGCGCGGGGCAAAGACTTCGCCGGTCTCGCTGGCATAGGCAACCTGCGCCGGGCGGGTTTCGGCGCCGCTGCCGGTCAGCTGGCCCAATCGCTGGGTGATCGCTTCCGGCGCGAGCGTCACCTGTACCGGTTGTGGCCGCTCCGGCGCTTCCTCCCACTCTGGCAATCGCGCGAACAGCCAGCGTTCGGCCTTGGCGGGCGCGGCCAATCGCGCTGCCAACAAGGGCGCCCAGGGCCACCGCAGTCGAGTTAGGTTCTGGAGCGCGCTCCAGGCACCTTCACGTTCGGGCCAGGCGGGATCGTTGCAGGTGGCCAGCAGGGCTTCCGCGGCGGACTGGAGCAGGGCGGGGACGGCATCATCCCCTGCGGGTTCGGGCAAATCGAGCGCATGGGCCAGCCCCTTGGGCGTCGGTACCATGAACCGCGCCGGGTGGATAAAGGCGTAGAGCTCCAGCAGATCGAGGCCCGAAAGGTCTGGGTAACCGAGCCGCGTCGCCACCAGCGGGGCATTGATCATCAGCAACGGCGTATCGGCCGCGGCAATGATCGCCTCGCCCTTGCCGGTCGCGCGGGTGGTGCCGCGGCCATCGCGCAGCCAGCAGCCGGAATGGCTGGCGTGAATCGCGGGCAAGGGCAGGGCTTCGGTCACGGCGAATCCGATAGAACGGAACTGGAACGCAGGGCAAGCTGTTGACCGGGCAGCCGTGCCGGTTAAGCGTCAGGCATGTCGAATCCATCGCGCAATGCTCTGATCGCCCGCCTGCCCAAGGCTGAGCTCCATCTCCACATCGAAGGTTCGCTTGAGCCGGAGCTGCTGTTTGCCCTGGCGCAGCGCAACGGGGTGGCGATTCCGTTCGCTTCGGTCGAGGCGGTGCAGGCGGCCTATTCGTTCTCAAATCTCCAGGATTTCCTGGACATTTACTATCAAGGCATGTCGGTGCTGCTGACCGAGCAGGACTTTTATGACCTGACCTGGGCCTATCTGGAGCGGGCGGCGGAGGACACCGTGCGCCATGTCGAGATCTTCTTTGACCCCCAGGGCCACACCGAACGCGGCGTGGAATTTGCCACGGTACTGAACGGCATCGAGCGTGCGCTCAAGGACGGCGAGGCGCAGCTCGGCATCAGCTATCGCCTGATCATGTGCTTCCTGCGCCACCTGAGCGAGGAAGCGGCCTTTGCCACGCTCGAACAAGCCATGCCGCACCTTCACCGGATCCATGGCGTCGGGCTCGATTCGTCCGAAGTGGGGCACCCGCCGAGCAAGTTCCAACAGGTCTTCGCCAAGGCGCGCGAGCTGGGGCTGCATGTGACTGCCCATGCCGGCGAGGAGGGGCCACCCGGCTATGTGCACGAGGCGCTCGACCTGTTGGAAGTGGAGCGGATCGACCATGGCAACCGCGCGCTGGAAGATGCTGCGCTGGTCCGCCGCATCGCGGATGAGGGGCTGACGCTGACGGTATGCCCGCTGTCCAACCTGCGGCTCTGCGTGATCAAGGACATCGTCGAAAGCCCGGTGCGCCGGATGCTGGAACTGGGCCTGAAGGCGACGGTCAATTCTGACGACCCGGCCTATTTTGGCGGCTATATCAACGATAACTTCCGGGCGATTGCCGATGCGCTGGACCTGACCGAGGCAGAGATCGTCAAGCTGGCGGAAAACAGCTTTACCGGGTCGTTCCTGCCGATGGCGGACCAGATCCAACACCTGGCCGAAATCGCGGAGGTGGCAGGTGGTCGATAAGGTTTACCTGACCGCCGATCGGCTGCTGGAAGACAGCTTTGCCCTGGCCAACAAGGTGCTGGAGGCCGGGTTCGTGCCGACCCATATCGTCGGCATCTGGCGCGGCGGTGCCCCGGTGGGGATCGCGGTGCAGGAACTGCTGGCCTATCGCGGGGTGGAGACCGACCATATCGCGATCCGCACCGCCAGCTATTCTGGGATCGACCAGCAGGACCGCGAGGTGCGGGTCTATGCGCTGGGCTATCTGATTGACGTGCTCAATCCCCAAGATCGTCTGCTGGTAATCGATGACGTGTTCGATACCGGCCGCTCGGTTGAAGCCTTCCTGCGCGAGTTGAAGGCCCGGTGCCGCCACAACACGCCCGAGACGATCAAGATCGCCACAGCCTATTACAAGCCCAGCCGCAACCAGACGCAGCTGAAGCCGGACTTCTTCGTCCACGAGACCGAGGAATGGCTGGTATTCCCGCACGAAATCTGCGGGCTGACCGAGGAAGAGATCCGCGCCCACAAGCCGGGCGCGGCCCTGATCCTGCGCGAGGGCTAGTCAGCGCGCCAGATCGTCTTTCCTTCCTTGACCGTTTCCAGCACCCGGATCGCGCGAATATCATCGACCGGGGTAGTCAGCGGATTGCGGTCCAGTACCACGAAATCGGCCAGTAAGCCGGGCTTGATCCGGCCGCGCTGGTTTTCCTCAAACACTTGCCAGGCCGGGCCGGTGGTGAGCGCTTGCAAGGCATGCCAGGCGTCTTCGCGCTGGCTTTCCCCGCTGACCACGCCGGTGCGTGAGGTGCGGGCCATCGCGCTCCACAACTGTGCGCGGGTGTCGAGCGGGGTGACGGGATAGTCCGAATGGTTCGACGGGATCAGCCCCGCCGCGCGGCTGGCGGTGAAGGGGCTGATGAAATCGACCACCTCATTCGGGAAGTTCCGGCGGTGGGTATCGGCGAAGTAATAGGTGTGGTTTGAGAAATAGGATGGACCCACGCCAATCCGGGCATAGGCCGGGATCTGATCAGGCCGCATGAATTGCGAATGGATCACGATCGGGCGGCGATCATCGGCTGCCTTGATCCCCAGCGCATCGAACCCGCGGATCGCCATATCGATCGCGGCATCGCCATTGGCATGGACAAAGATTTGCCAGCCGCGTTCATGAACCTTGCGGGTGAGTGTCTGAAAGGCCGCATCCGTCGTCACCGGCTGGCCGTGCCAGGGATGCTGGCCATCGGGCGAACCCAAGGCATAGTCACGCGTGAAGAAGGCAGTGCGGGCCTGGGGCGAGCCATCGAGCGTGAACTTGATCCCCTGCAACTTGACCCGCCCGAAATGGGCGCCGGGTGCCATCGCGGGATTTTCGAGCATGGCTTCGATTCCGGTCATGGCAAAGGGCAGCAGCGCCAGATCAATCTTGA
>JBEEIN010000145.1:0-8586 GCA_041169825.1 Pseudomonadota bacterium | reverse complement strand
AGACCGGGCCGCGCTGTCCAACAAGAACCGGGTCTATCGCCCGCCGTTCTATTCGCGGCTCTATTCGCTGCACAGCCAGATGCCGGACTTCCTGATCAACACCCATACGGTCAACGATGTCACGGATCTCAACAATTACATCGCCCGCCTGCGCGGTATGCCGGCCGTGCTCGATCTGGGAATCGCGCGCAGCAAGGCCAGCGACAAGGCCGGGATCCACGCACCCAAGTTCCAGATTGAAATGATCATCTCCAGCAGTCAGCAGCTGACCAGCGGCGTGCCCTTTGGCCCCGGCCCGGATGCGGCGCTGTGGGCGGACGTGAAGGCCAAGACCGCCAAGCTGGTTGCCTCCGGCAAGTTGAACCAGGCCGATGCTGACATGCTGCTGGGCCAGGCCAAGGATGCGATCCTGGCGCTCAAGCCAGCCTATGGCCGGGTCATTGCCTGGGCGCAGAGCAACCTTGCTACGGCCCCCAGCGGCAAGGTTGGCGCGGTCACCCTGCCGGGTGGACTGGATTACTATGCCAATGAACTGAAGCTTGTTACCACCACCGACCTGACCGCCGACCAGATCCACCAGATCGGCTTGAAGGAAGTGGCGCGGATCGAGGCGGAGCAGGATGCCCTGGCTCGCCAGGCCGGGTTCAAGGACCGCGAAGCCTTCTATCAGGAGCGCAAGCGGCTTTACCCACCGCAGCCGTTCACCGACGAAACCCGCGCCGAATACCTCAAGACCGCGAATGAATTCGTCCAGCATACCCGCACGCTGCTGCCCAAGTACTTCGGCATGCTGCCGGCCTATGGCATCGAAGTGGTGCGCGAACCGGCCTTCTCGGAAGTTCCCGGTGGCGCGGCCCATGCAAGCCAGCCCAGCCCCGATGGCACCCGTCCGGCGCGGACCTATGTTCACCTGGTCGGCACCCGCCCCGATCCCGCCGCGCTTTACACGCTGATGTGCCACGAAGCCGTGCCCGGCCATAACACCCAGGGCGATATCCAGGTGCGCCAGCAAGGCGGGCCCAAGTTCCGCTCGGCCACCGGCTATGTGGCCTTTGGTGAAGGCTGGGGCCTTTATGCCGAAGCGGTCTGCAAGGAAATGGGCGCCTTCCCCGATATCGCGGCCGACTTCATGCGGCTGGATGCCGAACTGTTCCGCGCTGCGCGACTGGTGGTCGATACCGGCATCCACGCCAAAGGCTGGACCGAGGATCAGGCCGTCACTTACATGAACACCACCGGCCGCCAGCCGATTGAGCGTTCGCGTTCGGAAATCCGCCGCTACATCACCCTGCCGGGCCAGGCGACGGGCTACAAGATCGGCATGCTCAAGATCATGGAACTGCGGGCACGGGCCGCGCAGAAGCTCGGCGCCAAGTTCGATGTGAAGGCCTTCCACGACCTGCTGATCGCTTCCGGCTCGCAGCCGCTCTCAATCCTAGAGCGCCGCGTTGATGAATGGATTGCCGCCCGCGCCGGGTAGGCGATTACTTGAGCGAGAGCAGATAGGTGACCAGGGCCCGGCGCGCAGCCGGGTCCTGGATCCCGCCGAAGGGCATGCGGGTACCCGGCACGGTCTTCTGCGGGGAAGCCAGCCAGCGATCGAGTGTGGCGGCATTCCAGGTGATCTTCGCCTTCTTCAGCGCCGGACTGTAGTCATAGCCTTGCAGGCTGCCAGCCTTGCGCCCGCCCACGCCGTGCAGGCTGGGGCCAAACACGGTCTTGCCCGGCTCGGTTGAATGGCAGGATGCGCATTGCGCGAAGGCGGGTGGGCGGCTTTGCCCTATCGCCGGGGTGGCGATCAATGCGGTGATTACAACCAAGGCGCGCATCGCGTTCTCCCTTGCAGGACAGGCAAGGGCGGCAGCCGGACTGACCGGCCACCGCCCCATTTGCCATCAGATGCGGATCAGAAGCGGTCCGCGTTCATCACCTTGGTCCAGGCCTTGACGAAGTCGGCCACGAACTTGTTCTTGGCATCGTCTGAGGCATAGACCTCGGCCACGGCGCGCAGTTCAGAGTTCGAACCGAAGACCAGATCGACCGGGGTGGCGGTCCACTTGGCTGCGCCGGTCGCCCGGTCCTTGCCTTCATACAGGCCCGGCGTGGCCGCCGACTTGCTCCAGACCGTGTCCATCGACAGCAGGTTGACGAAGAAGTCATTGGTCAGGGTGCCTGGACGCGTGGTGAAAACACCGGCGGTCGAACCACCTGCATTGGCACCCAGCGCACGCATCCCGCCCACCAGTACGGTCATTTCCGGCACGGTCAGGTTGAGCATGTCGGCCTTGTCGATCAGCGCCTCGGTCGGTCCGAAGTGGGCATCCGCGCCGTAATAGTTGCGGAAACCATCGGCGGTCGGGCGCAGGTCGTTCAGCGCCTTGGTGTCGGCCTGGCTCGGCAGGGCATCAACCCGGCCAGCCGTAAAGGGCACCGTCACCTCATGGCCGGCGGCCTTGGCGGCCTGCTCGATCCCGACGGTCCCGCCCAGCACGATCAGATCGGCTAGCGAAACCTTCTTGGCACCGCCCTTGTTGAAGTCAGCACGGATCGTTTCAAGCGAAGCCAGCACCTTGTTCAGCTCGGCCTGGTCATTGACCGCCCAGGACTTCATCGGTTCAAAGCGAATGCGGGCACCGTTAGCGCCGCCGCGCATGTCGGTGGCACGGAAGGTCGAGGCCGAAGCCCAGGCGGTGCGGACCAGTTCCGCCGCGGTCAGGCCCGATGCCGCAATCCGTCCCTTCAGCGAGGCAACGTCGGCTGCTTCAACCTGCGGATAGTCTGCCTTGGGCAGCGGCTCCTGCCAGGCGAAGGTCACCTTCGGGGCATCCGGGCCGAGATAACGGGCCTGGGGGCCCATGTCGCGGTGGGTCAGCTTGAACCACGCGCGGGCAAAGGCATCGGCAAATTCCTGGGGCTTCTTGTGCCAGCGCTGGGTGATTTTGCGGAAACCGGGATCTTCCTTGAGCGCCAGGTCGGTGGTGAACATGATCGGCGCGTGGCGGACGCCAGCGCGGTGCGCGTCAGGCACCATGTTCGCCGCGGCAGCATCCTTGGGCACCCACTGGGTGGCCCCGGCCGGGCTCTTGGTCTTGACCCATTCGAAACCATAGAGGTTGTCGAGGTACTGGGTGGTCCAGGCGATCGGATTGGCCGTCCAGGCGCCTTCAAGGCCGCTGGTAATCGTATCTTCCGAATGGCCCTTGCCGCACTTGTTGGCCCAACCCTTGCCCTGCTGCTCGATCGCCGCTGTGCCAGGGTCATTGCCGACGCAGTCTTCCGGCTTGCGGGCACCGTGCGCCTTGCCAAAGGTGTGGCCACCCGCGATCAGCGCAGCGGTTTCTTCGTCATTCATCGCCATGGCACCGAATGCGCGGCGGATGTCAGCGGCAGCGGCCAGCGGATCGGGATTGCCGTTCGGGCCTTCCGGATTGACGTAGATCAGGCCCATCTGCACCGCGGCGAGCGGACCCTTAAGGTTACCCTTGGCATCGCGGCGCTCATCGGCCAGCAGCTTCTTTTCCGGACCCCAGAACACCACGTCCGGCTGCCAGGCATCAACGCGACCACCGGCAAAGCCCAGCGTCTTGAAGCCCATGTCTTCCATGGCGACATTGCCGGTCAGGATCATCAGATCGCCCCACGACAGCGCGCGGCCATACTTCTGCTTGATCGGCCAGACCAGGCGGCGGGCCTTGTCGAGGTTGACGTTATCGGGCCAGGAATTGAGCGGTTCGAACCGCAGCTCACCGCCGTCAGACCCGCCACGCCCATCGCCCGAACGATAAGTGCCCGCGCTGTGCCAGGCCATGCGGATGAAGAACGGGCCGTAATGGCCATAGTCGGCCGGCCACCAAGGCTGCGACGTGGTCAGCACCTTGCGGATGTCAGCCTTGACAGCGGCCAGGTCGAGCTTGGCAAATTCGGCCGCATAGTTGAAATCGGGACCATAGGGGTTGGCCTGCGCTTCGTTCTGACGCAGCGCGGTCAGGTCCAGCGTCTTGGGATACCACTCCTTGGCGGTATCGGTGCTGGCTGCCGGAGCGGCAGTTTCAGCCTGGGCAGTGCCGGCCAGGGCCAGCGGCGAAACGGCGGCCAGCATTGCGGCCAACGCGATCTTGCGCATCTGCATGGGTATCTCTCCTCCTGTTGCGCTGGCGCGGGCCAGCATGGAAGAGCGCCTAACCTGCGATCATCAGGCTGCCCAACAGGATTTCCGAAAGACAGTAATCGACAAACCCGGTCAAATTAGATCCGTTATCGCGTTTTACCGATTGGTGGTTCGCCATTCGCGCCAGCCGATCCGCGCGAAGCACAGGATCGTCAGCAGCGATGTCAGGTCAGCCACGATCAGTGGCAGGGTCAGGGCATTGTGGCTCCCCCGGGCCAGCAGCACGTCGCTGACCGCACCGATCGCCAGGCTGCCAAGTCCGAGCGCCAGCACATTGACCAGCAGCATCGAGAGCCCGGTGATCGACGCATGGAGCCGTTGGGGGGTGACAGACTGCATGACGGCAAAGGCCGGGCCATAGAACGCGGAAAAGAACAGGATCCCTGCGCCCATCCCGGCGTAAAACAACACCGAGCCCGGATCGGCAAAGCGGAAGGCGATGATGAACGGGGCAAGCACCGTGACGAACAGCGCCAAAAAGGTCGCGCGACCGCCGCGGAAATGCCGGGCATACCAATCCGCCAGAGTGCCCCCCAGCGCGGCACCGATCACCCCGAATACCACCACCGCCAAGCCATAGGTCACGGCAATTCGCTCACTGGCAAAGCCGCGTTCTTCCACCAGCCACAGCTTCACAAACGGGCCCCCGGCCAGATAGACATGCATCAGCACAGTCCCGGCCAAGCCCAGCCGCAGATCCGAATTGGCGCGCAGTTCCCGCCCCAGGTCAGCCAGCACGGCACCTGCGGTGGGGGCCGGCTCACCGCCGTCAGCCAAGGCAGGTTTGCGTCTGTCTTGCAGGGCCAGCACTCCGGCAACAAAGATCAGACCGATCAGGCCAAGCAGAATGAAAACACCGCGCCAGCCCAGCAGTGGGCCAAGTTGCCCGGCGATAAAGAAGCTGGCCCCCACGCCCAGCGGCACGCCCATAAAGAACACACCGATCGCGGTCGCCCGGCGCGCGGGCGAGAACCGTTCGGAGAGGATCGCTGTCGCCGCCGGGATCAGGGTTGCTTCCCCGGTGGCGACAAATGGCCGCAGCGCAACCAATGAGAGAAAGCCGCGCGCCGCGCCTGATAGCGCCGTGAAGGCACTCCAGGTCGCGAGGCCGGCGGCGAGAATCCGGGTTCGCCCATAGCGATCGGCCAATACCCCCGCAGCCAGAGCGGTCACCGCATATGCGATGGTAAAAGCTATTCCGGTCACAATCCCGAACTCGGTCCGGCTCAGGCCCAGATCGCGCACGATTTCCGGGCCGAAGCTGGCAATCAGGTTGCGATCAACCTGGTTCAGCACATGCAACAGCAGAAAGAATACGAGCAGCAGTACCGGGCGCTGCGGGCGGTCGGGCGGGCTGGGCAATCAGGCCGCCTGCAGCTCGCCGCCGATCACCGAGACGCGTTCAGCATAGCGGGTGTGCGGGAAATAGTCCCACACGGCGTGGTGCTGGGTGGCGATATTGTCCCAGATCACCAGGGTGTGGGCATCCCAACGCACCCGGCATTGCAGGCGCGGGGTCGCTTCGATGTGGTTGAACAGCATTTCCAGCAAGGCCCGGCTTTCCAGCTTGGTCACCCCTTCGATCTGGGTGGTGAAGCCGCGGTTGACCCACAGCAGCGGCTTGTCGTTGTCTGGGTGGGCGATGACAATCGGGTGCGCGGTGCGGTTGTATTCGGTCCCGGCGGGCGGTTCCTTGCCGTAACCCTGTCGCCACGGCAGGGCGCCATCATGAACCGCCTTGAGGTTGCCAATCAATTCGCGGACCGGGGCGGACAGCAGGGCATAGGCCTCGGTCATGCTGGCGAACATCGTGTCGCCACCGCCGCATTCCGGCACTTCGTGCATGTAGAGCAGCGATGCGCGGATCGGGGTGCGGTCACAGGAGACATCGGTGTGCCAACCATCGCCAGCGGCATAGGCCGAAGTGGCCGTGGTCTTGATCGGCAGGACGGCCGGATCAGTGCTGCCGGCGGCAATCGCAAGCGGGTGGCAGTGCAGTTCGCCCGTCCCGAAACAGGCTGCCACACGCTTGTGCGCAGCGTGGTCCAGCTGCTGGTCACGGAAAACCAGGACGCCGCGATCGGCCAGCAAGCGGCGCAGTGCGGCGGCAGAAACATCGTCCAGTTGCGCCAGATCGATACCCGAGACCTCTGCACCGATCACCGGCGTGATGTTCTGCACTGTTAGCGACATCGTTCTCTCCCATTTCTGCTTTCCACGCAGCCTACGCTCATTTTTCCGCTTAACAAGTGGTTTTATTTTGCGTGACAAGCTGCCGCGCATAGGGCTAGGAATCCCGCAGGTTTAGGCGCATTGCGCGATGGAGGCGGAACTTGGCGGTGCTGGAAACAGCGGTGGTGGAACGCGAGACCAAGGGCGAACGCACCCGCCGCCGAATCATGGACGAGGCCCGGGCCATGATCGATGAAGTCGGGATCGATGCGATCTCGCAGGAAGCCGTGGCCCGCCGGGTCGGCATCACCCAGTCTGCGCTGCGCCACCATTTCCCGACCCGGGAATCGATGTTCGATGCCATCTACGATCAGGCCTTCAGCGGGTTCTACCGCTCGGCCGAGCGGGTGCTGCTGGAGCCCGGCAACGAACCGCGCCAGCGCCTGCTCAAATTGTGCGCCTTGCACCTGGGCTATGTCGTGACCGAAAGCGACCGCCTGGCGCTCGGGTCCTTCGCGCATTACCTTTACAATCCGGCACTGCTGGCCCGGCAGAGCTCTTGGTATCATTGGATTGCCGGGCACTATGCCGCGCTGCTGGCCGCGATCCGCCCCGATATGGATGCGGCCACTCGCCAGGGCCGTGCGCTTGCGATCCTGACCATGAGCATCGGCGCATGGACCACAATCGGCCGCTCGCACCCGCAATGGCCGGACTTGCCGGGCCAGGCCGCAAAGGACGCTCTGCTGACGGCGATCGAACGGCTGATCGACGGCTAGTCGCCCGGCGATCTTGCCGCCGGTCACAGACCAGTCTTCGCTAGCAGCCATCCAGAAAGCGCACCACTTCTGCGGCCACGAAGTCCGGCCGCTCTTCCGGAATCCAGTGCCCGCAATTCCCGGCAACGCCGCCGGTGACATTGTCCGCCACCCGGGCCCAGCTTTCCAGGGCGCTCATGCCGCGGCCGCGGGTTTCCGGATCGCCGCCATAGATCAGCAGCGGCATCGCCAGTCGCTGGCCGGACTCCCGAAAAGCCGTGGCCGCCGCAATATCCTGCGGGACCGCACGATAATAGTTGAAGCCGGCAGTCATCGCACCGGGCTGGCTATAGGCGCGGACATATTCGGCCTGCGCTGCTTCCGTAATCGCCTCGGGACTGGCCCCGCCAAAGCGATAGAAAAACCGCAGATAGGTGTCCTCCCGCCCCGCGGTCAGCGCCTCGGGCAGACCGGGCAAGGCGTGGAAGCCGAAATGCCACCGCCCGTGGTGCTCGATCGGTCCGCCATCGCCCAGCACGGGCGCGTCGAACACGGCCATGGCCCGCACCCGCTCGGCAAACTGCACGGCCAGGAAGAAGGCGACCGGCCCACCCCAGTCGTGCGCCACCACCGCAAAGCGATCGTGGCCCAGCGCGGTCATCATTTCGGCCATGTCGCGGGCGATCGTGGCCTTGTCATAGCCATCCTCGGGACGGCTTGAATCCCCTAGGCCAGTCAGGTCCGGGGCGATCACGCGGTATCCCGCCGCGGCAAGCAAGGGCATCACATCGCGCCACATGAACCAGGTCTGCGGCCAGCCGTGCAGCAAGAGCAGTGGAGCGCCATCAGCCGGACCCGCGCTCACGCAGTGGAGCGTGGCTCGGGAAACGACGATGCGGGCGTGTTCAAACCGTGCCGGCATGGTGGCTCAGTTGCCGGCGAAGCTGGTGATGTCGACCGGCTCGATCCCGGCAGAGGCGCAATAGTCCGCATAGCGCTTCAGCATGGATTTCCAGTTCTCGACCGCCAGGATGTTGTCGTTTTCGTCGAGCACGTTCCAATCGCCCACCACAATGTTCAGCGTGATTACGTCTTCGCCGGGTTCGGCCACGGGGGTGTGGGCCGAGGCCGCCGTTTCGTAAACGAAGCTACCGGGCCCGGCGACCCAGTCATGCTCTTTGTAACGCCACTTGCCCTGGATGGTGTAAACGTGGACAGTTCCGGCATGGTGGTGCTTGGGCATTTCCATCCCGGCCGGCACGCGCAGCAGCGAAGTCCACTCGCCATTGATCGGGTTAAGCTTGATCAGCTTGAGGTGCAGCTGGTCTGAATAGGGCAGGAAGGGCACCCACGGCAGGGCATCAACGTCGATGCAGGCGGTGCCGACGCTGTCGGAATAGAACTTCATGGCATTCTCCCGGATTATGTTTTGGCTTGGTGTTTAGAAGGGGCGGTCGCCCATGATCGTCGCGCGGTTCATCCGGCGCA
>JBEEIN010000144.1:0-6390 GCA_041169825.1 Pseudomonadota bacterium | reverse complement strand
TTCTGGCCGGACCCCGGTTAATTGCATCTGATGCAGCGTTGCGGCGCTTGTGCCGCTTCGTGCGAAGGGCCACTATTGCCGGATGCGCGCCGAACCGCAAGTCGCCCCCTATCGAGCCGATCCGCCGATCATGCAGCTGGCCCCATGGCTGGCAGATCCAGTGCAGGCGGCGGACTTTCCGCAGACCACCTTGCGCTTTCGCAATCACCGCTGGGCAGGCGCGGTTGGGCTGCAACATCTGACCGATGCCGCATGGACCGGGCACTTCGGCCGCTTTGCGCCCCTGCCGGACAACCTGCCCGAGCCGCTGGCCCTGCGCTATCACGGCCACCAGTTCCGCACCTACAACCCGGATCTGGGCGACGGACGTGGCTTTCTATTTGCCCAATTGCGCGATGGCGCGGGGCGGTTGCTTGACCTGGGCACCAAGGGTTCGGGCCAGACCCCGTGGAGCCGACAGGGCGATGGTCGCCTGACGCTGAAGGGCGCGGTGCGCGAGATTCTGGCGACCGAGATGCTAGAGGCGCTCGGCGTGAACACCAGCAAGACCTTTTCGGTCATCGAGACCGGGGAAGAGCTCTATCGGTCGGACGAACCGTCCCCCACTCGTTCCGCGGTGCTGGTGCGGCTGAGCCACGGCCATATCCGTATCGGCACGTTCCAGCGGCTGGCCTATCTCGAATCGCGCGAGGAAATGGCCGCGCTGATCGACTATTGCCTGACGCAGTTTCCCGGCCCGCCGCCACCCGCCGACGCACCGGGGCGCGACGAGCCGGCGGTGATCCTGCTGCACCAGGTGGTCGAGCGGCTGGCCCAGCTGGCGGCGGAATGGATGGCCGCGGGCTTTGTCCACGGCGTGCTCAATACCGACAACATGAACATTTCGGGCGAAAGCTTTGACTATGGCCCATGGCGCTGGCTGCCGCAGTGGGACCCCAGCTTTACCGCCGCCTACTTCGATCATGGCGGGCTCTACGCGTTCGGTCGCCAGCCCGAAACGCTGCACTGGAATTGCGGGCAACTGGCGGTTGCGCTGCGGCTGGTGGCCGAAGCCCCGCCGCTTATCGCCGCGCTGGAACGGTTCGGGCCGCTCTACCAGACCGCGCTGGCCCGCCAGTTCCTGTGGCGACTGGGCCTGCAATCGCGGGGGTTTGAGGCTGACTATGCCCTGATCGCCCAAGCCGAACAGACGATGCGCGCCGAGGGCCTCTCACCCGATGCGTTCTTTCACCGTTATCGTTTCGGGCGGAACGCGGATGGAGACTTCGCCATTGCCTTACAGGCATTTGCGCCCAGCGGGCCAGACCACGACCTGTGGCAGGAGGCGGCAGCCCCCAGCCTGGTGGTCGATAAGGTTGAAGCCATCTGGGCCGCGATCGACCAGCGCGACGACTGGGATCCACTGGCACAAACCGTCAGTGCGATCCGGCGATTGGGTGAAGCGCTGGGCGCGCCCCCTGCCCCGATGGTTTAAGTTGGCTTGCTTAGGCAAAAGGCAAAGCTTTTCAGACAACAATAGGGTAGCTAAGGGCGCGAGTTACCGGTTGTGCGGGCCGGCAGAGGTGGTGAAATGGGTACGGGTGAACTGATCTCCTATGAACCGGCGACCGGGGCAGAGCTCTGGCGCGGTCAGCACGGCAACGTGGACGAGATCGTCGCGCGATCACGCCGCGCCTGGCCGGCCTGGGCCGCGCAGCCGCTATCGACCCGGATGGAGCTGGTCCGCCGCTTCGCCAACGAAGTGCGCAAGGACGCCGAAAAGCTCGCCACCGTGATTGCCCGGGAAACCGGCAAGCCGCTGTGGGAGGCGCGCACCGAAGTCGAAAGCGTAGTCAACAAGGTCGAGATTTCGATCCGCGCCTATGCCGAGCGCACGGCCCAGCGCAAGCTGGACAACGCCATGCAAGGCACGGCCTCGCTGCGGCACAAGCCACACGGGGTGATGGCCGTGCTGGGGCCCTACAATTTTCCAGCCCACCTGCCCAACGGCCACATCGTGCCCGCGCTGATTGCCGGGAATACAATCGTCTTCAAGCCCAGCGAAAAGACCCCGGCCACGGCCGAACTGCTGGTCAATTGCTTCCACCGGGCAGGCATTTCCGCCGCGGTGGTGCAGCTGCTGATCGGCGGCCCGGCCGAGGGGCAGGCCCTGGTTGCCCATGACGGGATCGATGGCGTGCTGTTCACCGGATCGGCGCATACCGGCATCGCGATCAACCGCAAGCTGGCAACCCGGCCCGACAAGATCCTGGCGCTGGAAATGGGCGGCAACAACCCGATCGTTGTGTGGGATACGCCGAAGATAACCGATGCCGCCGCAATCGTCGTGCAATCGGCCTTCACCTCGGCCGGACAGCGTTGCACCGCCGCGCGCCGCCTGATTGTGAAGAGCACGATCTATGAACCGCTGCTGGCGGAAGTGAAGCGATTGGCGGATCGGATCATCGTCGGCGCCCCGTTTGACGAGCCGGCCCCGTTCATGGGCCCGGTGATCGACAACCAGGCCGCCGACGGCCTGACTGAGAGCTTTCTTTACCTGCTGAGCCACGGTGGCAAGGCGATCAAGCACCTGATCCGCCCGCGCGATGACTTGCCGTTTCTCAGCCCTGCCATCATCGATGTCAGCGCGGTGAAGGACAAGCCCGACGTCGAACTGTTTGGCCCCTTGCTGCAAGTCAGCCAGGCGGATGACCTTGATGCGGCGATTGCCGAGGCCAACAATACCCGCTTTGGCCTGTCAGCATCGCTGATCGGCGGGACTCCGCAGGAATACAACCGCTTCTGGGCCAATGTCCGCGCCGGAGTGATCAACTGGAACCGCCCGACCAATGGGGCCAGTTCGGCCGCACCGTTCGGCGGGATCGGCCTGTCGGGCAACCACCGCCCGAGCGCCTATTATGCTGCGGACTACTGCGCCTATCCGGTTGCCTCGACCGAAATGGAGCAACCGCGCGCGATGATCGGGGTCGGGCTGAGCGAAGGCTGACAGTCAGCCATTGATGACCAGGTCCACTTCGGTCACTCCATCGGCCATGCGGCGCGCATGGACGGAAAAGGACAGCCCTTTGCCCCTGGCACTGACCACCAGATCGTCCCCTTCGGCAGAAACAGTAGCTGGCAGGTTGAGGCGCGCAGCACTGGCGTAGTAAAAGTCGATCACGTCACGAACGGTGACCGGGGTCTGGAAGTTAATGACCCGCAGCCCGCAACCCTGCTCGTCGCTGCCGCCCGCTTCCTGGACATGGGCGCGGGGATAGACCGGGACCGCCTCGGGTAACTCGGCGGCCCAACTGAAGGAATAGCTAAGCGTCGGGGCGCAACGGGCCGCAAAGGGTACGGCCGCTGCGACCGCCGCGGCTGTGGCCGCCATCGCCACTGCCGAACTTTCGGTCTTGCCAGTTGGCGCAGGTGCTCTGGGAACCAAGCCTTGAAAGCGTTCTTCAGCCTCCAACCGGGCGCGCTGGGCCTCACGATCGTCGAGCCCAAACAGAGGAAGCCCCCCGTCATTCAAAGTGGCACCGGCCACAACTGTTGCATTCCGACTGGCACCAACCAGGCCTGGATCGCTGAACAGCGGTTCGGACAGCGCCCCCATGATCGCCGGATCGCGCACCGTTACCGCTGCAGGTTTGGGAGCCCGGTCGCAACCCGTCAGGCACAGGATGATTAGCAAGGCTGGCGCGCGTTTCATGGTACCGGCCTTGTATCAACAAGATGGTTAAGGCGGGTTTAGCAGCGCCCAGAACGGCAGTTTGGCATTTGAATTTGTCCGCAGCCGGTCTAGGCCCCGGCCCAATGCATGGGCCTGCCTCATCCAACCGCACCGGCGGGCTGCCGCTCGCCCTGGGCGCACACCTCGTCTGGGGCCTGCTACCGCTCTATCTGTGGCTGGTTTCACACATCCCAGCGTTTGAATTTGTTGGCTGGCGGGTCATCGCTTCGCTTCCGCTGTGCCTTGTGATCCTTGGCTGGCGCGGCCAGTTGCCCGAAATCTGGGCAGCCCTGGCGCAACCCAAAACGCGCTGGATGCTGCTGACTTCATCGGCGCTGATCGGGATCAACTGGCTCGTCTATGTGGCCGCGATCCAGGCGCGTGAAGTCTATGCGGCCAGCATCGGCTATTACGTTACGCCTCTGCTCAGTGTGCTGGCGGGCACGCTATTTCTGAAGGAGCGACTGACACCACGGCAATGGCTGGCGGTTGGCATTTCGAGCCTGGGGGTCTTGCTGATGGCCTGGGAAGCGCTGGCATCGCTGGGCATCAGCCTGGCCTTGGCCCTGTCCTGGACGGCCTATGGATTTGTCCGCAAACTCGCCCCGGTAAATGCCCTGACCGGGCTCGCCGTGGAAGTCATCGTGCTGCTCGTGCCAGCCTTGTGTGTCGTCGGCTGGTTTGCGCAAGGGCCTGCCGGCAGCGC
This sequence comes from Pseudomonadota bacterium, assembly GCA_041169825.1. Classification (GTDB taxonomy): domain Bacteria; phylum Pseudomonadota; class Alphaproteobacteria; order Sphingomonadales; family Sphingomonadaceae; genus Novosphingobium. The sequence continues at coordinate 1,972 of JBEEIN010000144.1, read as the reverse complement.
GATCCTGTGGAGTTGGCGGGATGCCGGGCTGATCGCCCTTTCCGGCGTGGTCACGGCCGTGCCGCTGGTGCTGTTTGCCATGGCGGCGCAACGGCTGGCCTATTCGACCATGGGGATGATCCAGTTTCTCTCCCCCTCAATGGTATTTCTGGTCGGGCTGTTGTTCTTCAACAAGCCGCTGGGCACGGCGCAACTGGCCAGCTTCGCGCTGATCTGGGCGGCGATTGGCCTGTTCGTGATCGACCTGCTGGCGCGGACCCGGCGCGCTTAGCCCAGGTAACGCCAGGCCAGTTCTTCCCCTGCGTGGAACGGCACGATCGGGGTGCCATTGGCATCGATCAGCTCTGGCACCTGGGTGCCGCTGCGCTCTAAGGTCACCGTGCCTTCATTAAGCGGCAGCCCGTAAAAGCGCGGCCCGTGTTCGCTGGCGAAGCCTTCAAACTTGTCGATCGCACCCTCTTCCTCAAACACCGCCAAATAGCTTTCCAGCGCATAAGGGGCGTTGAAGATGCCCGCGCAGCCGCAGGACGATTCCTTTGCGCCAACGGCATGCGGCGCACTGTCTGTCCCAAGGAAAAACTTGGCGCTGCCGGAAGTCGTCGCCTTACGCAGCGCCAGCCGATGCAATTCGCGCTTGGCCACCGGCAAGCAGTACATATGCGGACGGATGCCGCCGGTGAACATGGCGTTGCGGTTGATATGCAGGTGCTGCGGCGTGATCGTGGCCGCCACGTTCGCCCCAGCGCTCTCAACAAAGGCCACGGCATCGGCGGTGGTGATGTGTTCGAACACCACTTTCAGCCCGGGCAGGTCGCGCACCAGGCCTGAGAGCGTCCGCTCGATAAACACGGCCTCGCGATCGAAGATGTCGACGTGGGAATCGGTGACCTCGCCGTGGATCAGCAGTGGCATGCCGATCTTTTCCATCCGTTTCAGCACCGGGCGGATGTTGGCCAAATCGGTCACGCCATGGGCCGAGCCGGTGGTGGCATGGGCCGGATAAAGCTTGGCCGCGGTGAAGACGCCTTCGGCAAAACCGCGTGCCACTTCATCGGCGGCGATGGTGTCGGTCAGGTAGGCGGTCATCAAGGGGGTAAAGCCCGGGCCCGCTGCCGCCACGATCCGCTCACGGTAGGCCGCTGCGGCCGCCACCGTGGTGACCGGGGGCGAAAGGTTGGGCATGACGATCGCCCGCGCAAACTGGTGGGCGGTGTGTTTCGCCACCCCATCCAGCACGGCGCCATCGCGCAGGTGGACATGCCAATCATCGGGGCGGCGGATCGTCAGAGTCTGTACCATGATCCCCCCATAACCGCTCACCCTGAGCTTGTCGAAGGGCCGTTACCCCGTTCTGCGCAGCATGGGCTCCATAGAAGTGCGATGCTTCATCTGAGGATGACTGCGTTCCGACAAGCTCAGCATGAACGGCTTAAGGGGGTGGATTGACGGTGGGAAAGCCCTATCTGTCACGCATGACTGCAACGCTGTTGGCTGACCGCGCGGTAATCCGCCTGACCGCGACCGAACCGGGCGAGGACCTGCGCGGGTTCCTCAATGGCCTGGTGACAAACGATGTCTCCGGCGCTCTGCCGGTCTGGGCGGCGCTGCTAACCCCGCAGGGCAAGGTGATCGCAGACTTCATCGTCTGGGCAGATGGCGATGACCTGTTGCTCGACTGCGAGGCTGAACAGGCTGAGGCCTTGGCCAAGCGCCTGTCGATCTATCGCCTGCGCCGCAAGATCGCGATCGGGGTTGATGCTGACTTTGGCGTGCATTGGCAGGCGGGCGCTGGCCCTTCCCCCGATCCCCGGCTCGCGGAATTGGGCCAACGCTGGATTGGCAAACGCGACGGTGACGATGCATCTGGCGAATGGCGGGCCCATCGGCTGTCGCTCGGCGTGACCGAAGGCCATGCCGAACTGTCCGACCTGCTGTGGCTCGAATGCAATGCCGCCGAGCTGAACGGGGTATC
>JBEEIN010000143.1:0-2779 GCA_041169825.1 Pseudomonadota bacterium | reverse complement strand
TCGACGATGCCAATATCGAACGCTTCTGCGACCTGCTGGAAGCGATGACCAAGGAAACCGACACCCGCTATCTGATCGTCACCCACAACGCGGTGACGATGAGCCGGATGCACCGCCTGTTTGGCGTGACCATGGTGGAGCGTGGGGTCAGCCGCCTGGTCAGCGTCGACCTGGAAGGCGCCGAGCAGTTGCTGGCGGCGGAGTAACTACTCCAGCACGAACCGCGGCCCGGTTCCCCCCGCCCCCGCACGGTCATCGCGATTGACAAGCCGGCAGCGCTCCAGGCTGAGGCAGCCGCAGCCGATGCATTCATCCAGCTTGGCGCGGGTGCGGTTGAGCAACTGGATCTTGGCATCCAATGCGACGCGGACCGAGCGGCTGAGCTTTTGCCAATCGGTCAGCGAAGGGGTGCGGCCCTGTGGCAAGGCGGACAGTTCGGCTTCGATCTCACTAAGCCCCAGCCCCAGCTTTTGGGCAATCAGGATGAAGCTGAGCCGACGAATATCGCTGCGCAGAAAGCGGCGCTGGTTGCCCTTGGTCCGCATCGGCTGGATCAGGCCCTGGTCTTCATAGAACCGGATCGCCGATACGGCGAGGCCGGTGCGGCGTGCCAGTTCGCCAATCGGCAGCAGGTCATTCTTGTCCATCGGCACACCCCAGACAGGCCCGAATTACGATGACCTCAAGCTATGTTTAGGTTTGCAAATCGTAAAGCGATTTTTGCAGAATGGCGAATAGGTATATGAACTTAAAGCAAACTATCCTGGCGTCCAATCGGCGCGCCATCGCTCCAGCGATCCCCGGTGTGATCGGCCAGCAACGGGCCGCGCCAGGTTTGGCACAGGTCCAGCGCGTGGTCGATTGAACCGCTGGTCCAGGTTTCCCAGTTGTCGCGCGCCAGGATCACCGGCATCCGATCATGCACTTCGGCCATGGCCGGGCTGCTATCGGCCATGACCATGGCATAGCAATCGCCCCACTCCGCCGTGGGTCGCCACAGCCCGGCGACGGCCATCACTTCAGTGTCTGGCAGAGCATACCACGAGCGGGTCATGCGCCCGCTGGGTCCTTGCGGCTCGGCCCATTGCGTCACCGGGATCAGGCAGCGGCGGCGGGCAAAGCTGTCACGCCAGAAGGGGGTGAGCAGCTTGTCATCGCGGGCGTTGGTAACAGGCTTTGGCTTCAGCTTTTGACCCTGCTTGCCGGTCAGCACCACCGGCAGACCCCAGTTCATCGGGCGGAGCCGGCCGCCTTCAACCACCAGCCCCGGATAGCCGGGATAAAGCTCGGTCGCGAAATTGGTGCCCGCCGCCGCGTCCGCCACCGCGAACAAGGCGGCGACTTCGGTCGTGCCCTTGGTTATGCGATAGAGGTTGCACATCAGGCGTTACGCTCAGGCATTTCCGACAACCCAGCAGGCCAGCGCAACGAGCAGGCCAGCGGTGCGGTTCGCACGAAACCGGGCCAGCGCATTGTCGGAATCGGTGTCGTTCAGCGTCAGCACTTGCCAGGCGAGATGCAGCGCGGCGGGCAGCAGTGCCAAAAGCGCCACCCAGTCGGGCCGCAGCAGCCAGATGGCCAGGCCCCAGCATGCGACAGCGCCGGAATAGAACCCGGCCACGCCCGCCTGCACATGGCGCCCCAGCGTCAGCGCGCTTGAGCCGATTCCGACCATCGCATCGTCCTCGCGGTCTTGGCAGGCGTAGATCGTGTCATAGCCCACGCACCACAGCACCGCCCCGGCATAGAGTGCAGCCATGGCGCCGAGGTTCCAGTCGCTCACCGCAATCCAGCCGACCGGCACGCCCCAGGTGAAGACCAGCCCCAGCCAGGCCTGCGGAAAGCCGGTGATCCGCTTCATAAAGGGATAGGCGGCGACCAGCGCCAGGCTGCCCAGCGCGACCAGCTGCGCCTGCCAGCGCAATTGCAGCAGGACGATCAGCCCCACGCCGCAGAGCGTCAACAGCCAGGCCCAGGCCGCGCCTTTGCTGATCCGTCCGCTGGCCACCGGCCGTGCGGCGGTGCGCGCCACCTGCCGGTCCAGATCGGCATCGACGATATCGTTATAGACGCAGCCCGCCCCGCGCATGGCGATGGAGCCCAGCAGGAACCATAGCAGCAAGTCCCACCGCGCAGCCCCGCCTGCAAGCAGCAGGCCCCAGGCGCAAGGCCAGAACAGCAGCCACCAGCCAATCGGCCGATCAAACCGCGCCAGCTGCGCCAGATCGCGCAGCGGCTGCGGCAACGCAGCGATAAGGCCGCGGTGCTGGGTATCGGGGACGATTTCCTGAGCGTGGTCCATAGCTGGCCTCTAACCAAGCCTCCTTAGCACGTCATCCTGAACTTGTTTCAGGATCCATCGTGCGAAGGCGCCTGTGCAAGCTGGCTCGGCCGCGCCGGTTGGCCATATAGATCCTCAAACAAGTTCAGGATGACGAAGTAGGGCGAGTGGGCTAGGTGCCCCGAATGCCCGCCACGCCCGCCTGGCCACCAAAATCCGCCCCGCGCCTGTTTGTTGAGCAGGTGCTGACTGATGGCGTGCAGCTTTCGCTGGATGGGCCGCAGGCGCATTACCTGGCGCGGGTCATGCGGATTGCCCCGGGCGATGGGGTGATCCTGTGCGACAACGCGACCGGCGAATGGGCGGCGCGGGTGATCGAGGCGGGCAAACGCGATGTCATGCTGCAGGTTGAAACGCAGCTGCGCCCGCGCGAGGCCGTGCCCGATTTCACGCTCTGCGCCGCGCTGCTGAAGAAGGACCGGTTCGACCTGGTGCTGG
>JBEEIN010000142.1:0-9211 GCA_041169825.1 Pseudomonadota bacterium | reverse complement strand
CGCCTGCTGCCCTGGCTGCGGCGAGCGTTGCCCCTGTGGGCGCCTCTCCCGCCAGCACGGTATACTTGTTCGAGAAATCGACCCCGCCGGTGATCAGACCGATAGCCGGCATCAGCACATCGTCGGTCAACGACGAGACGATCTTGCCGAAAGCGGCGCCGATGATCACGCCGACCGCAAGGTCAAGCACGTTGCCCCGCGACAGAAAGGCCTTGAATTCACTCAGCATGGAACGTGTCCCCTTCGCCTGATCTCAAAGATACGTATAAACTGCCATTAGTCTTTCGGTGCGGCAATAATCAATTGCGCATGCGGGATTTTTGCGTCTGCCGCTTGAACCGGCCCCGGCGCACGCTACATCCTGCATCTGGCCCGGCCCCAACGCCGCCCGTGAAAGAGGAACGCATCACATGACCGCAGCCATTGCCCGTCGATTTGGCCGTTTTGCCCTCGTTGCCGCCGCCGCCGCCGCATTGGCGGGCTGCGGGATCAACTCCGTGCCAACTGCCGAGGAAAACGCCAAGGCCAAGTGGGCCGATGTCGAAAGCGCTTATCAGCGCCGGGCCGACCTGGTCCCGGCTCTGGTAGAGACCACCAAGGGGGCCGCGGCATCGGAAACGACGATCCTGACCAATGTCACCAACGCCCGCGCCGCAGCGACATCAATCAACGTGCGGACCGAGGACCTCTCAGACCCGGCGACATTCGAGAAGTTCCAGAACGCCCAGAACCAGCTGACCCAGGCCCTCGGCCAGCTGCGCACCGTGGTTGAGAGCTATCCGCAGCTGCAGAGCCAGGCGCGCTTTGCCGACCTGATGGTCCAGCTGGAAGGGACCGAAAACCGTATCAATGTGGCCCGCACCCGCTACAACGAAGCCGTACAGGACTATAATACCACGATCCGCACCTTCCCCGATGCGATCGGCGCCAAGCTGATCCACGGTGCCAAGCCAATGGTGCCGTTCAAGGCTGATCCCGGCGCCTCAGCCGCGCCGAAGGTCGATTTCGGGACTGGCCCTGCCGCTCCCGCCGGGGCACCAGCCAATGATAACTCCGCGCGCCCCGCTTCGTCCGCCGCAGCAGCGCAGTAACAGGACATCGCGGTAGAGAGACGCCCGATGCGCCGGATCACCGTGTGGCTTTGGGCCGTGCTGGCATCGCTGACTTTGGCGATGGCCAGTACGAGCGCCTTGGCCAAATTGCCGGATCGGCCTGCCGGCCCAGTCCTTGATGCCGCTACGATCATTCCGGATGCGGACGAGGCCGCGCTTGATGCGCGGTTGCGCGCCTACAACCAGGAAACCGGCCGGGCGATCATCGTCGCCACGGTGACTTCGCTCGATGACCTGCCGGTCGATGCCTATGCCCAGCAACTGGCCGAGACCTGGGACATTGGCGGTGCGGAAAGCGAGCAGGGCATCCTGTTTCTGATCGCCCCCACTGAGCGGAAGATCCGCATTCACACCGCGCGAGGGGTGCAGGAACGCTTGCCCGATGTCCTCGCCGGCAGGATCATCCGCGACACGGTCGCGCCACGGTTCAAGGCGAACGACATGGCCGGCGGGATCGGTGCCGGGGTCGACGCAATCATGGCCCAGCTTAGCCGCGACCCGGCCGATGCGAAGGCCGTGGCCGAGGCTGCCGCCGCGGCAGAGGCGGTCCGTGGTCGTGACAAACCTAGCGGAGGGGCGGTGGTATTCTGGATCATGATGATCCTGTTCTTCATGCTTATGTTCGGTCGGCGAGGTCGGCGCGGGTATCGCAGAAGCGGAATTGATCCTGGAGTTATCCTCTGGGGTCTGAGCGAGATCGCCCACCACGCCAGTCGCGGCGGTGGTCGCGGTGGCGGCTTCGATTTCGGTGGTGGCGGAAGCGGCGGCTTCGGCGGCTTTGGGGGCGGCGGCGGCGGCTTCGACGGCGGCGGCGCATCGGGGAGCTGGTGATGGCTGGACAAACAATCCACCTGACGCCTGCGGAGCACGACACGGTCTCCGCTGCGGTCGCCGCAGCCGAGGCGAGCAGCGCGGGCGAGATCGTGACTATCGTCACCGAGCGCTCGGACGGCTATGCCGACGTCGCCCTCGCCTGGGCGGCCTTGGTGGCGATGACTGCGCTGACAGTGCTCTCGCTGTTCCCGGGCTTCTACCTTGGCCTTTACGACCGCGTGTTGGGCGACTGGGCGCGCGAGTGGACACCGCAGGGGATTTTCACCCTGGCGGCGACGGTCGCGATCCTCAAGTTCCTCGGGATGCTTGCGCTGCAGCTGTGGCGACCGCTGAAGTTCTGGCTGGTGCCCGGCTTTATCAAGGCCGCCCGAGTCCGCGCCCGGGCCGAGGCCTGTTTCAAAATCGGGGCCGAGCGCCGCACCCATGGCCGCACCGGCATCCTGATCTACGTCAGCCTGGCCGAACACCGGGCCGAGATCGTGGCTGATGCTGCCATTGCCGGGAAGGTCAGCCCCGAGGTCTGGGGCGAGGCGATGGCTGCCTTGCTGCAAGGCATCCGCGCCGATGATCTGGCCGCCGGCCTGACGGGAGCGATTGCAAAGGTCGGGGCAGTCCTCGCCCAGCACTTCCCCCGCGCCGCCGATGACCAGAACGAGCTGCCCGACCGGGTGATTGAGGTATGAGCCACGACGACCGCGACCTGCCCGAGCAGGTCCATTGGGAAGGCCAGTACATTGTCGCCAAGACTCGTGGGCGGTGGGAATATGTCAGCCGGGCGCGCGGGATCCGCGCCGCCGTGATCATCGCTATCGATGCGGAGGACAACGTTATCCTGGTCGAGCAGTACCGCGTGCCGCTGGGCCGCGCCTGCATCGAGCTGCCCGCCGGCCTGATCGGCGATGAGACCGAGGGCGAGGACCCGACCGAAGCCGCCGCACGCGAACTGGAGGAAGAGACCGGCTATCGCGCCGGACGGATCGAAGTGCTGGGCGATTTCCATTCTTCCCCCGGCATGGTCAGCGAGAGCTTCACCCTGCTACGCGCGCATGACCTGGTGCAGGTTGGCCCCGGCGGCGGGACCGAGAGTGAGCAGATCACCGTCCACCGTGTGCCGCGTGCCAAGCTGTCCGCCTTTATTGCTGAACGGCGTGCCAAGGGCGATGCGATGGACGTCAAGCTGCTGCTGCTGCTCGGCCCCGAACTGATCGGGTAAAGCGCAGCCCTGCCCCCTCGCCAATCCCGCGCAATGCCGCTATCCAACCGGCAAGAGAGGGAGAGGACCAGATGGCAGGACGGGTTGCAGGCAAGAAGGCGTTGATCACCGGTGCGGCGCAGGGGCTGGGTGCGGCCCAGGCCATGATGCTGGCGCGCGAGGGTGCGCAGGTTCTGCTGGCCGACATCAACGCCGCTGGCGCCGCCCAGCAGGCCGAGGCGATCAACGCCGAACTGGGCGCCGGAACCGCCTTTTCCGTCGCGCTCGACGTGACGAACGAAGAGCAGTGGATCGCTGCGGTTGACTATGCGGCGGATACGCTGGGCGGGCTCTCGGTTCTGGTCAACAATGCCGGGATCGGGGTGCGCGGCAATATCGAGACCTGCACCCTGGCCGAATGGCACAAGGGCTTTGCCGTCAACGTCGACTCGGTCTTCCTTGGCTGCCAGAAGGCGCTGCCGCTGCTGAAGGACAACCAGCCCGGCTCGATCGTGAACATCTCGTCGATCGCCGGCTTGATCGCTTCGGACACCATGCCCGGCTACAACGCCAGCAAGGCGGCGGTGTGGATGCTGTCCAAGTCGGTTGCGCTCTATTGTGCCAAGATGGGCTGGGACATCCGCTGCAATTCGGTTCACCCCACTTTCGTCGATACGCCGATCCTGGATGGTATGGCCGCCAACACCGGCAAGCCCAAGGACGTGATCATGGACAAGCTGGCCCGCCAGATCCCGCTGAAGCGCGTGGGCCACCCGGACGACATCGCCAATGGCGTGCTCTACCTTGCCAGCGACGAAAGCCGCTTCATGACCGGCGCCGAGCTCAAGCTCGACGGCGGCATCTCGGCGATGTAACCGCGCCGCCGATGCCTGACGCCTCCGCCCCAACCAAGCCCCGCGCCTTCCGCGTCACCTCGTTCGACGTGGCGGCCGAGGCCGGGGTCAGCCAGTCGACCGTCAGCCGCGCGCTGGCGGGTGACCCGGTGGTCAGCGAGGCAACCCGCAACCGCGTGTTCGAGGCAGCTCGCCGACTGAACTACGCGGTGGATGAGAACGCGGCGCGCCTGCGTTCGGGCCGCACCGCCACGCTGGCTGTGGTCGTCATCTGCCGCCCGGAAGAGGACCGCAAGGACCTCAACCCCTTTACCTACTCGCTGCTCGGCACGGTCTGCGCCGCCGCCTCGGCCCGGGGGTATGAGACGCTGGTCAGCTTTCAGGACGGGCCCGAGAACCTGTCTGGCCGTTATGAAGACCGCCGCCGCGCCGATGGCCTGATCGTGATCGGCACGACCCAGAACCTGGCCGCCTGGACCTATTACCGCGATCTGGGCCTGGGCGGGACCCGGATGGTCTGCTGGGGCAGCCCGTTCGATGAGCTGGACTGGATCCGCAGCGACAACCACGCCGGGGCCCTGCTCGCCACCCGCCACCTGATCGAGGCCGGCTATCGCACCCCGGCCTGCATCGGCTCGGAAGGCTCGCTGCAGCGCCAGTTCAAGGAGCGCTATGACGGCTATTGCCAGGCCATGCAGGAAGCCGGGCTGACCCCGCGGCTGGTCGAAATCGAAGACGGCCTGTCCCGCGAGGAACAGGGCCGCCGCGCCGCGCGGCAGTTGATCGAGGCCGGGCTGCCCTGCGATTCGATCTTCGCTGTTTGTGACGAGATCGCGCTGGGGACGCTGCGCGAACTGTCTGAGGCCGGGATCGCCGTGCCGGGCCAGCTGGGCCTGATCGGGTTCGACGGGATCCGCGCCAGCGCCAATGCCATGCCGCCGCTATCCTCGATCCAGCCGGACTTTGCCGCCGCCGGGGCCATGCTGGTCGACAAGCTGCTGGCGGCCATTGCGGGTGAGCCCAACTCTGATCGCCGCGTGCCGGTTACTCTGCTGGCGCGGGAGAGCACCCGCCGCCCGGCGTGATAGGACCGGGGCGATGACCCAGTTCGATACCTCCATTCCCGTCCTCGTCGCCGGTGGCGGGGCCTGCGGGGCGATTGCCGCGCTGGCCGCCCATGCCGCCGGGGCCGAGGTTGCCCTGCTGGAGGCCGAGGCCCGGCCAATGGGCTCTTCCGGCATGTCGCAGGGGCTGATCGCCGCTGCCGGGACCCGCGCCCAGGCCGAGGCCGGGATTGAGGATAGCCCGGAGCGTTTCCTGGCCGACATCATGGCCAAGACCCAGGGCCTGGCCGATCCGGTGATCGCCCACACCCTGGCGCACCAGTCTGGCCCGACGCTGGACTGGATGGTCGATCACCTTGACCTGCCGTGGAGCCTCGATCGCACCTTCCGCCCGTCTTACGGCAACTCGACCTGGCGGATCCACGGCTGGGCCGGGCACGGCGGGCAGGACATGGTTGACCTGCTCCATGTCCGGCTGGCCGAGGCGGGGATCCCGGTGCTGACCGAGGCTCGGCTGCGCGACGTGACCGCCGATGCCGCCGGCCGGATCGCCGGGGCCCTGATCGAGCGGCCCGGCGGCGCGACCGAGGCGATTGGCTGTGGCGCGCTGATCCTGGCCTGCGGGGGCTTTGCCGCCAACCACGCGATGATCGCCCGCCACATCCCCGAAATGGCCGCGGCGCGCAACCACGGGCACGAGGGCAGCCAGGGCACCGCGCTGTCGATCGGCGCGGCATTGGGTGCGGCCAGCGGCGATCTGGGCGCCTTTCAGGGCTATCCCATGCTGGCCGAACCGCACGGGGTGACCGTGCCACCGCCGCTGCTGGTTGAGGGCGGCATGCTGGTCAACACGCTGGGCCAGCGCTTTGCCGATGAGACCCACGACATCGCCGGGATGGTCCACCCTGTGCTGGCCCAGCCAGATGGGCACGTCTGGGCACTGCACGATGCCCGGATTGCCGAGCGGCTGATGGCGATCCCCGAATATGCCCAGCTGGTCAGCCTGGGCGCGGTGCGCCCCCTCGCCGCCGCCGCCCTGCCCGAGGCCGCGCTGGAGGCCACCCTGGCCGAGGCCCATGCCGCCCATGCCAGCGGCCAGCCCGATGCCTTTGGCCGCCGCTGGACCAGCCCACCCCCCGCCGAGGACCTGCGGGCGATCAAGGTGGTGGGGGCGATCTATCACACCCAGGGCGGGTTGCAGATCGATGCCACGGCCCGCGTGGTCCGCCCGGATGGCACGTCCCTGCCCAACCTGCTGGCCGGCGGCGGCGCGGCGCGATCGGTCTCGGGCCCGTCATCCTGGGGCTATCTGCCGGCCATGGGCCTGTGCACCGCTGTGACGCTAGGCCGCCTGGCCGGCGAGAGCGCAGCGCGGCTGACCCAGGGCTGAGCCACCCCAAACCCCGCCGATCCGGCACCAATCCCCCCCTTAAGGGGAGGGGCAGCGAGACTCGGCAGCTCGCTGCCTAGTCGCAGCGGGGCGGGGCTGCCGTTCATCGCGACCGTCGCGTGGGCGTCCCCCACCCCCAACCGGCGTCGGGGTTGGACTGTCCCCCGGACAGTCCAAGTCCAGTCCGGGGGACTGGACGCCCCCTAGCCCCCCTGAAGGAGAGGGGGCTATTTCAGCGGCGGCGCTAGTCGCAGCGGGGTGGGCAGCGTTCGGATCGGCTGAGGGCGGAAGGTCGGACATGGTTCACCTCGCGGTTAGCGTGCAGGGAAACCGGTCCAATTATCGGATTTTGGGGGAGTAGGAAAATTCAAACCGCTAAGTTCAAAAAGGAGCTAGACCCAGGCCAGCGAAGCGATGCGCTTAGCCATCCGGCCCTATTGCGAACCGATCAACGATGGAGGTGCAGATATACTTCATTGTTTGAAGTCGGCCCAAACCGAATGCAGTAAAGCCGCGATATCCTGACCATTCCTGCGAATTAGCATCGATACCACCATCGAAGTGCCACTGCATTATTGACCGCATTCGATCGCCGAATGGGTCTCTCCAGGAACCCCTATTGAGGAATTCATCGACTTCGGACCAGGATAAAGAACCCTCTCTCATATTGCGATACATTTCTAAATTCATAGACTTCACTAATGCAGCAAATACGATGAGAATTCCTGGTTTGAAAATTCTTAGACTCTTTACAGAAACAAAGCCAAGACATGCGTTGATGCAAACATTTTCGATCTGTCTTAGCGAAAGACGATATGCAATACACACTTCTCTTACTGCGTCTTTAAAATCGTGAGATTCGGAGGTCTCCTCCGGCACAAACCTATCTAGTATCCGAGTCAAAAACGGGTCGATGCTTCCTTGCGAACCTCTCTCGTGCTTGTTCTCAAATAAGACAACAAAGTCATAGAATTTCTCAAGATACTCTGATGATGACACTCCTGGACCGTATCTTCCATCTACAGCCAATTCTAGAGATCTCTTACTTGTTATTAAAATGAAATGCGCGCCACTTACATTGAAGAAATGTTTTAGAATCTCTAATATCCCGAGCGAGAAATCTGGTCTACACCTATCTAATTCGTCTATAAATATTAGAAGCGGTGGCGCCACACCTTCTTTTTCCATTCCGCGGAGAGAATTCGTAAGCTCTTCTAATGCTAGCCGCATCGCAGCAAATTGAGATTCACGTTCCGCATGTTCTTCTAAGACCTTCTTTACATTAGCCTCAGCGATATCTCCCAAGCCATCTGCTATTGCACCAGCGAGACCGTCAATTTCTGAGCCATCCAAAGCGCCAAGCGTGGCAACTTTGATCCCGATCTTAGCTGAACTTGCTGCAAGCGCTTTTCCTATTTTAGCCGCTTTATCTATAAAATGGGCGACTGCCGCGTCTCCCACCTTTAATTCATGTGCGGCGCGGATGAATATACCAGCTAAGGCTGTGAACGGCGTATCGACGTAATCAGAAGCAAACGCGTCGAAGTAGATGCTTTTTTGGCCCGATTTTTCGAGTTCCGCCCGCCACTGCTTTACGAACGTGGACTTTCCAGTCCCCCATCTTCCATCAAGTAGGCAGACAGTACTGCCTCCCACATTCGACAAAAGATTGTTTAACCGATCCGCCAGATCCTTATGATGAAATATGTCGGTCGCCGGCTCGAAACCGCGAGAAAGTTGCTCGTCAGACAAACCTTGCCTAAGGCTGATCATATATAATTCCGCTAGCTCATTTGACGCCGATCGGGCTCACCCAATTCTAAGATTTTGGGCCATCTCGCCCATCTGGCTCTTTTGCCACACCTTTGAAGGGCCTGCCGCCTGCCTTTACTTCCATGAACTGACCGTTGCGCTCATTTCGCTTTTGGTAGTTGCCGTCATCTCGCTTGAACTGCGTCCGAGCTGTGACCGCGCCTCGACGAAAGCCGTCGCCAGTATTCTTTGCCATGCCTCTATTCCGGTTGATCAACGATACCTCTGAAATTAAACCAATTAGATATACGCGCAACTACGGACATCTCGGATTTGGCGACAAATTGGGGATAAAAGGAGGGTTACGCCGTGATCCGCATCACGCCAGCCGCGATTCTCACGCAAGAGCTCAGGGAGGCTTAGGCTAGCTCAGGACGAAAGGGTTTCTAAAGGAACCAGTTCACGACCGGTAAAGCTCCATTCGGCCTTCACCACCTAACCCGTCCCCGTAACAAGTCTGGGGCAGGCTCGTTCCCGGTTACTGCTCCAGAAGCGGCTTGAGATACCGCCCCGTAAACGACCGCTCCACCTTCACCACCTGCTCCGGCCCCGGAACAAGTCCGGGGCAGGCTCGTTCCCGATTACTGCGCCAGTAGCGGCTTCGGGTAACTGCGAGTGAAGCTCTACTCCACGCGAACAACGTCCTCGGGAACGCCCTCCGCCATCCTGAAACAAGTTCAGGACAGGCTATCCTTACCGGTCGAGCAACGGCGCAAGGTACTTGGCGGTATAGGACCGCTTGGCCTTCACGACCTCTTCAGGTGTCCCTTCGGCAATGATCTCCCCGCCCCGCACGCCGCCTTCCGGCCCGAGGTCGATGATCCAGTCGGCCGTCTTGATCACATCGAGGTTGTGTTCGATCACCACGACCGAATTGCCCTGGTCGACCAGGCGGTGGAGCACTTCGAGCAATTTGCGGACATCCTCAAAATGCAGGCCGGTGGTCGGTTCAT
>JBEEIN010000141.1:0-4150 GCA_041169825.1 Pseudomonadota bacterium | reverse complement strand
CCGTTCACATAGATGTGGCCGTGCGAAACGATCTGGCGGGCCGAGAAGATGGTCGGCGCGAACTTGGCGCGGTATACTACCATGTCCAGGCGCTGTTCGAGCAGGCCGATCAGGTTCTGACCGGTATCGCCCTTCATCTTCGACGCTTCCTGGTAGGTGCGCTTGAACTGCTTTTCGGTGACGTCGCCGTAATAGCCCTTAAGCTTCTGCTTGGCGCGCAGCTGCAGACCGAAGTCCGACATCTTGCCCTTGCGGCGCTGGCCGTGCTGGCCGGGGCCGTACGAGCGGCGGTTCACCGAGCTCTTGGGACGACCCCAGATGTTTTCGCCCATCCGGCGGTCAATTTTATACTTCGATGCGTTGCGCTTCGACATGGCGCGTCCTTCAATTTGCATGCCCTGGAACTGCCCGGGGCTTCTGGTCCGGAACCGCACCGCCCGGGCTATGCCGGACGCGACCACCGCTTCACCGGAGTGCGGGGTCAATTGCGAAGTGGCGCCCCTAGCCGTGCCGGGGGCGGAATTCAAGCGGAAATGCGCTCAAATCTTGGGTCCAGCGGGCTCAATCTTGGTCTGATCCTCCAGCCGGCCCTGTACGAGCGTATCGCGATCGCGTGCGCGCCATTCCTCGGCAGTCTTGCAAACCCGTCCCTGCGGGCGGTGGCTCCCGGTCGGCGCCGGAAGCGGACGGCAGACCAGCTTGGGTTTGGCCGGCTGGGGCGCTTCGGGTGCAGGTGCAGCGGTGTCGGCCAGGACTGGCGCGGCGATCAGGGCCAGCACGACGGCGGTGGCGAGGTGACGCATAGCATTCGGCTCCGTTTGGATTTCCTCCCCTATGGCGCACCGGGCCGCCCGAGGAAAAGCCCTTTCGGCGGGGGTTAGTCGGTTTCGCGCGGCCGCTTGGCCAGCGTCGACAGCACGCCACGCAAGGTTCGCACTTCCAGGTGGTTCCAGCCTGGCTTGGTCAGCAATCCGCGAAGCGTGCGCCGCGTGGCAGCGGCGCGGCTGGCGGGGCGGTAATAGCCGCGCGGTTCCAGCATGGCTTCAAGCTGGGCAATCATGCCTTCCAGTTCGTCCTGCGGGGCAGGGGGGAGCAGGTCCTCAACCGTGGGCTGGGCCAGGCTGGCCTGCTTGGACCACTCATAGGCGCACAGGATCACCGCCTGGGCCAGATTGAGCGAGCCGAATTCCGGGTTGATCGGGACGGTCACGATCGTCCGGGCCAGGGCTACGTCATCGGTTTCAAGGCCGGACCGTTCCGGCCCAAAGACATAAGCGCTCCGGCCCGGCTCGGCGTGGATCGCCCGCGCGGCCTGCTCCGGATCGACCACCGGCTTGGTGACGCCGCGCTTGCGCACGGTCGTGGCATAGACATGGGCGCAATCGGCCACGGCTTCGGCCAGACTGTCAAAGACGCGGGCGTGTTCCAGCACCACATCCGCGCCAGCGGCTGCCGGGCCAGCCGAAGGATTGGGCCAACCGTCGCGCGGCGTAACCAGGCGCAGGTCGGTCAGACCAAAGTTCAGCATGGCCCGCGCCGCCTTGCCGATATTCTCGCCAAGCTGTGGCCGGACCAGCACGATGGCCGGTTGATCAGTGCTTGGCAGCATCCTGCACCGCACTGGCAAAGTCTTCGAAATCCTTGGCCTCGCTGAAATCGCGATAGACCGAGGCGAAGCGGATATAGGCCACGCTATCAAGCTGGCGCAGCCCGTCCATCACCATCTCGCCGATCTGCTTGGCGCTGACTTCGGCATCGCCCAGCGTTTCAACCTGGCGCTGGATGCCCGAGACCAACTGGTCGAGCCGCTCCTGCGCAATCCCGCGCTTGCGGCAGGCCAAGGCGACCGACTGCTCGATCTTGGACCGGTCAAAGGCTTCGCGCTTGTCGCCCGATTTGACCACGGTGATCTCGCGCAGTTGCACGCGCTCAAACGTGGTGAAGCGGGCGCCACAGCCTTCGCATTGCCGGCGGCGCCGGATCGCGGTGTTGTCCTCGGTGGGCCGCGAATCCTTTACCTGGCTGTTGTCATTGGCACAGAATGGACAGCGCATGCCTTACGGGCGCAATCGCTTGTAGAGCATGTAGCCCGCACCGGCGACGAGGCCGACTGGCCAGGTCACGAAGGGCAGGATGGCTGCGCCAACCGCGCCAACGGCGGCCCCCGTCAACACCGGCTTGGTTGAGGGATGGGCCATCCCTTCCTTGCCCATGCCGATGATTTCGTCCTTGGCGTCCTGCAGCAGATTGTCGCTCATGGCTTACAACTCCGGATAGATCGGGAAGCGGGCACAGAGCTCTTCCACCTGTCCGCGGACACGGGCTTCGATCTGGCCATCGCCTTCGTCGCCGTTGCGGGCCATCCCGTCAACCACTTCGGCGATCAGTGCGCCGACCTGGCGGAACTCGTCCTCGCCAAAGCCGCGGGTCGTGCCGGCAGGGGTGCCGAGCCGGATACCCGAGGTGACGAAGGGCGAGCGCTTGTCAAACGGGATGCCGTTCTTGTTGCAGGTCAGCCAGGCGCGATCGAGGCCCTTTTCGGCGGCCTTGCCGGTAACGTCCTTGGCCGTCAGGTCGACCAGCATCAGGTGGTTGTCGGTCCCGCCCGAAACGATCCGCAACCCGTTCTGGGTCAGGCTTTCGGCCAGTGCGCGGGAATTCTTCACGATCTGCGCGGCATAGGCCTTGAATTCCGGCTTCAGCGCATCGGCAAAAGCCACGGCCTTGGCAGCGATCACATGGACCAGCGGGCCGCCCTGCATGCCGGGGAAGACTGCGGTGTTGAACTTCTTGGCCAGGTCCTCGTCGTTGGTGAGGATAATCCCCGAACGCGGCCCGCGCAGGCTCTTGTGCGTGGTGCTGGTAACAACATGGGCGTGCGGGAAGGGCGAGGGGTGGGCACCGCCCGCGACGAGGCCAGAGAAGTGGCTCATATCGACCAGCAGCCAGGCCCCCACAGCATCAGCGATCTCGCGGAACTTCTGGAAATCCCACACGCGCGAATAGGCCGTGCCGCCGGCGATGATCAGCTTGGGCTTGTGTTCGTGGGCCAGGCGCTCAACCTCGGCCATATCCAGCATCTCATCCTCGGCGCGCACGCCATAGGGGATCGGCTTGAACCACTTGCCGCTCATGTTCACTGGCGAACCGTGCGTCAGGTGCCCGCCAGAGTTCAGGTCCAGCCCCATGAAGCTGTCGCCCGGCTGCAGCAGCGCCAGGAATACCGCCTGGTTCATCTGGCTGCCCGAATTGGGCTGAACATTGGCGAACTGGCAGCCGAACAGCGCCTTGGCCCGCTCGATCGCCAGGTTTTCCACCACGTCGGCATATTCGCAGCCGCCGTAATAGCGCTTGCCCGGATAACCCTCGGCATACTTGTTGGTGAAGACCGAGCCGGTCGCTTCCAGCACGGCGAGCGAGGTGATGTTCTCGCTGGCGATCAGTTCGATCTTGGTCTGCTGGCGGTGCAGTTCGGAACGGATCGCGGCGTAAACTTCAGGGTCGGCGCTGGCGAGGTGCTCGGTGAAGAAGCCGGCAGAGCGGATCGCGGGAGTGGTGGTCACAGGGATGGTCCTCAGGCAGGCGGATTGGAAAGTTTGGCGACCCGGCCGGCATGACGGCCGCCGCCAAAGTCGGTCGAAAGAAAAGCGTCGAGACAGGCCTTGGCCATGTCGCTGCCGGTCAGGCGCGCGCCCATGGCGATGACATTGGCGTCGTTATGCTCACGCGCCAAAGCGGCTGAAAGCGGCTCGGATACCAGCGCGGCGCGGCAGGCCGGGTTGCGATTGACCGCGATCGAAATGCCGATGCCCGATCCGCACAGCGCCACGCCGCGTTCCACCGTGCCATCGGCGACAACAGCGGCCAGCAGATAGCCATAGTCCGGATAGTCGACCCGGTCGGCGCTCTCAGGTCCAAGGTCGGCCACTTCGTGGCCCAGTTCGATCAAATATTCGCGCAGTTCGGCCTTCAGGTCGAAAGCAGCATGATCAGATGCGATCGCAATGCGCATGGCACACCATAGGGTTAGTGGGGGTGCCCAGACGAGCGTCAACTACGTTTCACGCTCCCCGGCGGTGATCCGCCTGACTCGTCAGTTACGTGAACGGTGGTGGTATAGGCGGTGGCGACGGGAACCGCAAGCCGGGCC
>JBEEIN010000140.1:0-5458 GCA_041169825.1 Pseudomonadota bacterium | reverse complement strand
GCCCGAACTTCGCGCGCTTTGGCAATGCATCCTCTTTCAAGACCGAATTCTTGCGCTAGTGTAGCTGGGTTTCCGCCGGGAGGGCGGTGAATCAGGGGGTTAATATGATTGCAGGTAAGTTCACCCGTCTCGTTTTGACGAGCACTGTCGCGCTTGGCGCGCTGGCCGTTCCGGCCTTTGCTCAGGAAACGCCGGACATTACCAATCGCAACGCGCAGGAAGCTTCGGGTGAGGGCGGTGCAATCGTTGTCACCGGCTCGCGCATCAAGCAGGACCCGACCAAGAGCGCACTGCCGCTGCAGATCATCACCAACGCCGATATTGAGCGCGCCGGGATCTCCAGCGCCGAACAGCTCAACATGTTCCTGACGTCGAGCGGTTCCGGTGCCGATAACCTGGCCTCGAACTCTGACGTGACCACTGGCGCGCAGCGCGGCACCAATGGCCTTTCCTCTGCCAACCTGCGTGGTCAGGGTAGCGCGGCAACGCTGATCCTGCTCAACGGTCGCCGCGTCGCTGCCCACGGCCTTTCGGGCCAGTCGGTGGACGTTAACCAGATCCCCTTCGCCGCGATTGACCGGGTTGAAGTGCTGAAGGACGGCGCTTCGGCGATCTACGGTACCGATGCCGTCGGCGGGGTGATCAACTATATCACCAAGAAGAACTACACCGGCCTGGGCGTCCAAGGCTTCTCTGACATCACCGAGCAGGGGGGTGGCAACATCTATCGCCTCTCGGGCGTGGCCGGTTATGGCGACCTGGATGAGCAGGGCTTCAACATCATGGGCGCGGTTGCCTATAGCTGGAACAAGATCCTGCAGGGTTCGGACCGCGATTTCGTCAACGGCAACCAGCCCGAGCGCGGCCTGTCGATTGACACCCGCGGGACCCCGATCGCGACCGTGTTCAACATCGGCAATAACGCCCTGTTCTTCCCCACCGGCACGCTTACCAGCGGTCTGACGCTGACCGCGCCGAACGGTGGCAACGCTGCCGCGGGCGGGATCAACATCCTGGATCTGCCGGGCGGCGCTGGCTGCGGCACCATGGATGGCGGCATGGCCTATGACGAGCTGCTGTGGAACTCGCCGAACAACGTCTATGCCTGCGCCTGGGACACGGGCCGCGCCGCTGCCTTGCAGCAGCCGATCAACACCCTGACCTACTATGCCAAGGGCACGGTCAAGCTGGGGGCCAGCGAAGCCTATGTCGAAGTGACCGGTTCGGACGCGGATTCAGCCAAGAGCTTCTCGAACAACCAGCTTTCGACCAACACCTCGACCCTGCCGATCGCCTATCCGCTGAACAGCCTGACCGCAGCGACCTATAACACGGTCTTCAATGCGATCCGCGGCGCCTTTGCCGGTAACGCGGCGCAGGTGGCGGCGCTTGACGCGCGTTATGGCCGCCCGATTGGCTTCCGCTGGCGCTGCATTCCCTGCGAACGCCGTGAATATGTGACCAACACCCAGACCTTCCGCGTCGCAGGCGGGGTCGAAGGCCCGCTGCCGTTTGAGGGCTGGGACTATCGCGCCGGGGCCTCGTTGGCCCGCAGCGAAAGCTCTTCGGTGCTCGGCACTGGCTATCACTACCGCGGCGTCTTTGCTTCGGCGGCTGATGCGGCCGGCTCGGGCGTGGCAGGTGCTGTCAGCGGCGGGATCGATCCGCGCGCACCGACTGCACCGGGCGCTTCGGCGCCGGGTCTGGTCGGCCTGATCAATTCGGGTATCCTCAATCCGTTCAGCCTGACCCAGTCCGATGCGGCCTTGGCCGGCCTGAAGGCGATCTCGGCCGAAGGCGTTTCGCTCTATGGTGGCCGCTACAAGGTGGTCCAGGTCGACGCTTCGGCCTCGGGTCCGCTGTTTGGCCTGCCGGGCGGCGATGCCCAGCTGGCCGTGGGTGTCGATTATCGCCGCGAAACCTATGAGTTCAACGGTTCCGCTGCCGCGGCGGCGAGCTCGCCGAACATCTTCAACGCAGCCTTTGACAACGTCAACGCGCTGACCCCGAAGAACCGGACGATCAAGGCGGCCTATGCCGAAGTGCTGATGCCGGTGTTCGATGGGTTCGAAGTGACCGGCGCGCTGCGTATCGACGATTACACCGGCTTTGGCACCACGACCAATCCAAAGGTCACGGCCAAATATCAGCCGGTTGACTGGCTGATGCTGCGCGGCAGCTACAACACCAGCTTCCGCGTGCCGAGCTTCAACCAGATCTTCAACGGCGTGACCGTCTCGCCCTATTCGGGCAGCGATCTGGCCGATCCGACCAAGTGCCCTGGCGGCGTGCCGACCAGCGCCTTTGGTTCGGGCCTGCCCTGCGCCCAGATCCGCCCCGATATCGCCACAGGCGGCAATCTGACGCTGCGCCCGGAAACAGCCAAGCAGTGGAGCCTTGGTGCCGTTCTGCGTCCGGCCCCGAAGTGGAGCGCTTCGGCTGACTTCTGGGTCATCAACGTTGACGATACGATCCAGACCCTGACCCTGCGTCAGCTGATCGACAATGCCTCGACCTTCCCGGACAAGTTCATCCGCGACACGACGGGCAATGTCATCCAGATTGACCAGCGCTGGATCAATGCCGGTGCCCGCCAGACCCGCGGCATCGAATTTGCCCTGCGCGGCGGGTTCGACCTGGGCGCCAGCTCATCGGTCAACCTGGGCTTTGATGGCACCCTGCTGCTGCGCAAGCTGGAAAAGGTCGCGCCGTCGCTGGCCTTCACCAGCCAGTTGGGCGTCTTCAGCTATGCTGGCGACCTGGGCCTGAAGTGGAAGCACAACGCCTGGATCAACTGGTCGAACGACGATTGGTCGGCCACGCTGACGCAGGTCTTCCGCGGCACCTATGCCAACCAGAAGCTGCCCGGCATCGCCGCTGGCACCGTGGTGCGTACCGGCTTTAACGAGAAGGTCGATCCCTATTCGATCTACCACCTCGCGATCAGCTACCTTGGCTTTGGTCCGAACTACAAGCTGACCCTTGGGGTCAAGAACCTGTTCGACAAGGATCCGCCCTTCGCCATCACCTATGACGGCAACACCGGTGCCGGCAGCTCGTGGGAACCGCGCGTTGCCGATCCGCGGGGCCGCTCGTTCACGATCTCGGCTGAAGTGAAGTTCTGATCCAGACGATCCTGTCCTAACAGTCAGAAGAGGCGCGGCCCCACCAGGCCGCGCCTTTTTTGTATCGTGCCGTGTCGCAGCAGAAGGTCTGTATCAGTTGCCACGGGAGGCTTTGGGGGGCGGCACCGGCTGATCAACAAACCGGACGGAAACTCGCGTCGCCACGCCACCGGGTAAGGATGTTGTCGTGCACGATCGGTGAAAGCATCTGTTCAAAGGCACAACCTGCCAGACTGTTGTCCCACCAGATCACTTCCCCCTGCAAGGCTTCCAGGCTCGGCAGGGTAAGCCAGCAGACAGTGCCTGGATGAATGCGGCTAATCGCGGCGGCACAGAACCCGCTGAGCGAGAGATCATGGACTACGGTCTGACAGGCGTGCCCGCCGGATACCCGCAGCATGGCCGGGATCGTAATGCGGGTCCGCGGGGCGCTGCGGTCTTCCTGAGCCGCCGCAAAATAGGGGTCACGCGCGTGCCGCAGATGATCACTCATGGCCGGTTCCTCGAATGACAAGGCCGGTCCGAATCCCTCCGGACGGGCTTGCCAAAAGAATGGCCTGGCGCGGTTGCCCGCAGCTTATGAAGGCTGGTTAACGCGCTCGCGGTGCGGGCTGGCGAACTGTTCACCAAGCAGGGTAACAATCCGGTCGGCCACGACCGAAGGTTCCTTGTTCCGCTTGGGGTCCTCGCCCGGATAGGCCTTGGCGCGCATGGTCGTGCGGGTCGCGCCCGGATCGACGATAGCGACCCGGATCGGGGTGATATTTCGCACTTCCTGGGCGTAGCAATCAACCAGCACTTCGGCAGCCGCCTTGCTCGCGGCATAGGCCCCCCACCAGGCCCGTGGCGAGGTGGCGACCGAGGTGGTCAGGTACACGAAGCGCGGATTGGCGCTTTTGCGCAGCAAGGGATCGAAGCGGGCGATCAGGGCTTGTGTCGCCGAGGCATTGTTGGTCAGCGCCTTGGCCAGGCTGTTGGCTTCGATATCGGTAACGCCGGTCAGCTGCGGCAGAATGGCTGCTGCGTGGACCAGCACGTCCAGCGATCCCCACCGATCGGTTACGGCCTGGGCGAGGCGGGCAATGCCGTCACCTTCGGTCAGATCGACCGGGGCGATGGTGGCAGCGCCTCCCGCCGCGAAGATCGCTTCCTCAACCGCTTCCAGCGCTTTGGTGTCGCGGCCCGTCAGGATCACGTGCGCGCCGGCAGCGGCCAGCGCCTGCGCGGTTGCCGCACCAATGCCGCGGCTGGCGCCGGTAACGAGCGCAAGCTGTCCGCTCAGGTCGGTCATGCTACTTGTCCGACCGGCAGTTCGGGCTGATCGCTCTCTGCCGCGCGATCGGCCAGATCGGTCAGTCGGGTCGGATAGTCGCCGGTGAAGCAGGCATCGCAATGCTGCGGGCAGGCGGCGTTGCGGCTCTTTTCACCCACGGCGCGATAGAGCCCGTCGATCGAAACGAAAGCCAGGCTGTCCGCGACGATGAACTTGGTCATCTCAGCCAAGTCCATCCGCGCGGCCAGCAGCTTGTGCCGCTCAGGCGTATCGACGCCATAAAAGCAGGAATTGTTGGTTGGCGGGCTCGCCACGCGGAAGTGAACTTCGGCCGCACCGGCATCGCGCATCATCTGCACGATCTTCATCGAGGTGGTGCCGCGCACGATCGAATCGTCGATCAGCACGATCCGCTTGCCTTCCACCAGCGCGCGGTTGGCATTGTGCTTGCGCTTTACATCGGCATGGCGCGCGCCGTCCGACGGCTGGATGAATGTCCGCCCGACATAGTGCGAACGGATAATGCCTAGGCCGAACGGAATGCCGCTTTCCTGCGCATAGCCGATTGCCGCCGGCACACCGCTGTCGGGCACCGGCACAACCAGATCGGCCTCAACCGGGGCTTCGCGCGCCAGTTCGATCCCGATCTTGCGGCGCACTTCGTAAACTGACTGCCCGCCCGAAACCGAATCCGGCCGGCTGAAATAGACGTGTTCGAAAATGCAGGGGCGGGGCGGGTGATTGCCGAAGGGGCGGTGCGATGACATGCGGCCATCTTGGCGCACCTCAACGATCTCACCCGGTTCAATCTCGCGCACGAACTGCGCGCCAACCACGTCCAGCGCCACCGTTTCGCTGGCAAAGACCGTGGCATCGCCAATCTTGCCCATCACCAGCGGCCGGATCCCCAGCGGATCGCGGCAGGCGATCATCCGCTTCGGGGTCTGGCAGATCAGCGAATAGGCCCCTTCAACCATCCGCAGCGCATCGACAAAGCGATCAAGCAGGGTGGGATAGCGGCTGGTCGCGATCAGGTGGATGATCACTTCGGTGTCAGAGG
>JBEEIN010000139.1:0-3966 GCA_041169825.1 Pseudomonadota bacterium | reverse complement strand
TGAAGGGTAGCCAGGTGGGCCAGACCATCCTGGTGCGCGCCCGCGACGGGACCGAACTGGTCTCGATCGGCCCCAGCTATGGTCATTGGTTGAGCCACGAACAGATCCCGCAGGTGATGCGCACGGCGATGGTTTCGGTTGAGGACCGCCGGTTCCATTCGCACCCGGGGATCGATCCGATTGGCCTGGTCCGTGCCGGGGTCGTCTCGATCGCCACCGGCAAGTCGGTTCGCGCAACCTCGACGATTACCCAGCAGCTGGCCCGCACCGTCTTCCTCAACAACAACCGCAGCTATACCCGGAAACTGCGCGAGGCCGTTCTGGCCCTGGCGCTGGAGTGGAAGTTCTCGAAGGCCCAGATCCTCGAACTTTACCTCAACAAGGTCTATTTCGGCGGTGGCGCCTATGGGGTCGATGCGGCCAGCCGCAAGTTCTTTGGCCATCCGGGAACCGAAATCACCCTGCCAGAGGCCGCGATCATCGCCGGTCTGGTCAAGGCACCGTCACACTATTCGCCGACCGCAGACAGTCAGGCGGCGGTCGATCGTGCCAAGGTCGTGCTCTCGGTGATGCAGGACAATGGCGACGTGACCCCATCGCAGGCCGCCGCGGTTGATTTCAATGCGATCAAGTTTGCCGCAGAAAAGGGGCAGAACTCGGTCCGCTACTTCACCGATTGGGCCCTGCCGCAGCTTGACCTGCTGCTGCCGGACAATACCCAGGCGATCGAGGTCTGGACCACGCTCGATCCCAAGATGCAGGCCGCGGCAACCCAGGCGATCGAAATCAACACGCCCAAAAGCGCGCAGGGCGCGCTGGTTAGCATGGACCGCGACGGTGCAGTCCTGGCGATGGTCGGCGGGACGGACTACGTCTCATCCAATTATAACCGCGCGGTCAACGCGGTGCGCCAACCGGGTTCGGCCTGGAAGCTGTTCGTCTATCTGGCCGCGCTTGAGGCGGGTTATACCCCCAACGATCGGGTGGTGGATGAACCTGTCACCATCGACGGATGGAGCCCCCGCAATTCGAACGGAACCTATGCCGGCGAAATCGACGTCCGCACGGCCTTTGCCTATTCGAAGAATACGGTGGCGGCGCAGCTGGGCAACGAAGTGGGCTTCAGCGCGGTAGCTGGGATCGCCCGGCGCTTTGGCATTACCACGCCCATCTCAACCGTGCCCTCGATGGTGTTGGGTACCAATGATGTCCGGCTGATCGACATGACCCGGGCTTTCGCTGCGGTTTCGGCCAAGGGCCGGGCTGTCGAACCCTATGGCATCGTCAAGGTCCAGACGCTGGACGGCAAGGTGCTGTACCAGCGCGAGGTCAAGGAAGGGCCGATGCTGGTTCCGGCTTATGTTTCGGCCGGCATCACCGATCTGCTGCAGAGCGCGGTCAGCACCGGCACCGGGCGCGCGGCACAGATCGGGCGCCCCGTCGCAGGCAAGACCGGCACCACCAATTCCAACAAGGATGGCTGGTTCCTGGGCTTCTCCAGCGGGATCACCACCGGCGTGTGGATGGGCCGCGACGATGCGAAGGCCGTTCCCGGTCTGCAGGGCGGTACGGCCCCGGCACGCGCCTTTGCGGGCTATATGACCACCGCCGTTGCCAGCCGCCCGATCGAAAAGTTCGACACCGAAGTGACCCTGCCGGCCTGGCAGCTTGAGCCTGACGACGAGGCACAGCTCAGCGGCAATCCGGACGAATACTATTATGCCGACGATCAGGGCAACATGGTTGAGCCTGATCGGCAGGAGCCCGCCCCGGCCAGCGGCCCGGAAGCCAAGGCGCCGCCGCCGGCCGCCAACGATGATTTCCTGCGCGAGGCGACCGGCGCCCGGCCCGTCGCCAATGCCAAGCCCACGGCCAACCCTACCAACAGAAAACCCCCGTCCAACTAAGGACGGGGGCTGCTGTTGCCCTGGTACTGGCCGGGTTGGCTTAGCGCAGCCGGACCGGCAGGTAAGCGGCCGGCTGGCCACGGCGCTGGACGCGCAGCAGCACGGCGGCGCGGTTCTCAGCCTTGGCGGCGCGGATGATCGCCTCAAGGTCCGCCACGGTCAGCACATCGCGGTAATTGGCCGAGAGGATCACATCGCCCCGCTGCAGACCCTTCGAGCCGGCATCGGATGAGCCATCCACCACCGAGATCACCAGGCCGCGGGTATCGGCGGGCAGGCCGATCTGTCCAGCGATCTGCGGGTTCATCGGCAGGACCGAGAGGCCGAGCGCGCGTTCCGCCAGGCCTTCACCCTGCTTTTCCGGCGCGCGGTTGAAACGATCATCGGCGTTGGGCTGGCTCGGTCCGAACGACTGCTTGGCCAGCTCTTCCTCGCTCGGGCGCTTGCCCACGGTGGCGTTCAGGGTCAGGCGCTTGCCGTTGCGGATCACCTCGATCGGGATGCGCTTGCCGGGGGCCGTATTGGCAACAATGAATGACAGGGTGTTGTCAGGCGCGACTTCCTTGTTGTCGACCTTAACCACCACGTCACCCGGCTGCAGACCCGCGGCCGCCGCCGCCTGGCCCGGCTGGACGGTCTGGACCAGTTCACCGCGGTTACGGGCCAGGCCCAGCGAATCCGCCACATCCTCGGTCACAGGCACGATCGTTACGCCCAGATAGCCGCGCTCGATCGCCTGACCGCGCATCAGCTTGTCCACCACCGGGGCGGCGATGTCGGCGGGGATGGCAAAGCCGATCCCGACATTGCCACCGGTGGGTGAAAAGATCGCGTTGTTGATGCCGATCACGTTGCCCTTCATGTCGAACAGCGGACCGCCCGAGTTGCCGCGGTTGATCGAGGCATCGGTTTGGATGTAGCGGCTCGCACCCGACGAGCGGTGCACGGCCGAGACGATGCCCGAGGTAACCGTGCCGCCCAGGCCAAAGGGGTTGCCGATGGCAATCACCCAGTCACCCACGCGGGCAGCCTCGCTGTTGCCGAACTTGACGAAAGGCAGGGTCTTGCCGGCATCGATCTTGAGCACGGCCAGGTCCGACTGCGCATCGCGGCCGATCAGCCGGGCGGTGTGTTCCGCGCCATCGCTCAGCGTCACGGTGATCGACTGGACTTCACCCTGGCCGTCGGCGGTGATGACGTGGTTGTTGGTCACCACATAGCCATCGGCCGAAATGATGAAGCCCGAACCCAGTGACTGGGCTTCGCGGGTGGTTGCCCCGCCGTTGCCACCGCCAAACAGGTCTTCGAACGGGGTCCCGGTAAAGGGATTGCCATTGGGCACGCGCACCCGCTGGCGCGTGGCGATGTTGACCACGGCCGGCTGCAATTGCTGGGTCAGCTCGGCAAAACTGGCCGGAGCGCCAGCCCGCGGCACCACGGCTTCCATCCGGGCGGCGTCATTCTGCGCCACCTGTGCCCCGGCGGGAATGCCGGTCAGCACCGAAACGGCCGCACCGCCAACCAGCAGTGCACTCGTTACTCCATAGGCGTATCGCACGTGTTCAGCTTCCTCTTCAAAATCGTCACACCCTGCAGCGGGCGCGGTTTGGATTCAATCGTTCCAGCCTGAACCGGAATTGAATGATTCCACCAACGTCATTTACCGGCCTTTGAACTGCCGCAGGTATTCGTTGTCGGGCGACAGGATGATCGTGCTGCTGCCCTTGTTCGCCTGGTTGGCGAAAGTGGCGTCATAGCTCTTCATCGCGCGGTAGAAATCGTAGAAGGCCGGATCCTTGCCAAAGGCGGCGGCATAGATCTGGGTTGCCTGGGCCTCGGCTTCGGAGGTGATCAGCTGGGCCTGCTTCTGCCCCTGGGCCTGGATCGTGGTGGCTTCCTGCTCACGCGCCGCCTGCATCCGGGCGAAGGCGGATTCAAGCGCGCCCGCGGGCAAGTCGGCGCGCTGGATCCGCACGTCAATTACCTGGGCGCCATATTCACGGGCCTGTCGATCAAGGTTCTGCTTGATCTGCGTCATCGCTGCGCCGCGTTCGGCATT